>CALXAS010000016.1 GCA_944386315.1 uncultured Clostridia bacterium
GTGATCCAGGAGGGATTCGAACCCCCGACCCACGGATTAGAAATCCGTTGCTCTATCCAGCTGAGCTACTGAACCATGCATAAAGTATAATAGCACGATTTAAAAGAAAAGTCAATAAAAACAGTAAAAAAAATAAAAAAACATAGAAAAACACATAAAAGTACGCTATAATGGATACTATAGAAAAAGATGAAGCAAAATTGGTGTCTTGAGAAAGGAGTGCCAACAAAAGTGGAAAAAAACGAACTAAAACAAAAAAATAGTGTAGATTATCATATGATAATTTGGTATTTTTTGATATTTAGCATATTAGGCTTAATATTAGAAACCGTATATGGTTATCTTACAATGGGAAAGTGGGAGAGTAGAAAAGGATTAATAATAGGACCGTTTTGTCCTATTTATGGAGTAGGGGCTGTTATCTTTATTTTGTTACTCACAAGATATCAAGATAGTAAAATGAAATTATTTGTGCTAGGAGCATTTTTAGGAACGATAATAGAATATGTATTAAGTTATGGATTAGAAGCCTTATATGGTAATCGATTTTGGGATTATTCCTATACCAAATATCATTTAAACGGAAGAGTAAGTCTAATCTATAGTGTTTTTTGGGGGTTACTAGCCGTTATATTAATAAAAGTTTTTAAGCCATGGATAGATAAGCAAGTCCAAAAAATAAAAGGAACCACAAAGAAAAAATTAGAAATAGCCTTATATACATTTTTTGTCATCAATGCCATGTTAACGGTATGGGCAATTAATGGCTATACGAAAAGAGCTTATACAGCATACGAAAATAAAAATGGAATTTATGTAGAGGAAGAGAAATCAACAAAAATAAACGAAAGACTTTTTAACAATAACAGAATGGAAAGAATCTTCCCTAATTTGCGTATTTATGATGAAGAAGGAAATGCTATTTTTATTAGAGATATATTATAATACACAGTAAAATCAATAATAATAAAAGCCCCTTAAAGCAAAGGATAAACCAAGCTTTAAGGGTTTTATTTTAAGGAAGAACGATTTTGCTATTTTTTTTACGTGCGCGGTATAATGTAATTTTATTGCCCATCGTTTGTACTAATATAGCATTCGTTTTTTCTGCAATTTCCTCTCCCAAATTTCTTGTATTATCAGGAGCGGTCTCTAAAACAGATATTTTAATTAATTCTCTTGCTTCTAATGCATCATTAATTTGTTCTACAAATACATCTGTGATGCCACTCTTTCCAATTTGGAAAATAGCATCTAAGCGAGAAGCAAGACTTCGTAAATAAGCACGTTGTTTACTAGTCATTTTTTTGCACATCCTTTCTTTTTACATCAGATAATAAAATTTTACAAATATCTTTGTTAGCATTTTTCTTTGCAATTTTTTTTGCGTTTTCTTTCATCATAAGTAATTTTTCCGCATCATTTAATAATTCAGAAAATATTTTTTGCGGGTCATCTTCTTGTTTTAACCAAATAGCAGCTCCAGACTGCACCAAAAACTCTGCATTTTCTTCTTCTTGACCAGGGATAGGGTTAATCACCACAATTGGCAAAGAAGAAGCTAAACTTTCACTAGAAGTAAGACCGCCAGGTTTCGTAATGACAAAGTCAGAAATAGACATGAGTTCAGATACTTTATCTGTAAAAGGTAAAACTTTCACACTATCTTGCTTGTTAGTTTCTGCCACAATATCCTCAAAAGCCTTTTTCATTTTTTCATTTTTTCCAGCAATAGCAACTACTTGAACAGGATAAGAAATTGTGCAAAGTGCTTTTAGAACATTAATCGTTTTTTCTTTTCCTAACCCAAATTCTCCTCCACCAAAGAAAAGAGCGGTTTTCTTATTTTCCTTTAAGCCAAAACTTTGCAAAATTTCTGCTCTATCATAAGTAGCACAAAAACGTTTAGAAATAGGTATTCCACTCACAACAATAGAATCGGCATCCACACCAGAAGCAATCATTTGCTGTTTCATCACTTCGTTGGAAACAAAAAAGAAATTCACATGTTCTTTTCCAATTAGCCATTGGTCATGAGGTGCAAAATCCGTCATAACTGTGGCCAAAACACAATTTGTTTTTTGTTTCTTTTTCAAATAACTCGTCATTTGAGAACCAAAAGGATGTGTAGAAATGACGATGTCTGGTGAAAAACTACGGAATAACTTTGCTATTTTCACAGCCATAATTTTATTAGAAGTAGAGCTTACTTTAGAAAGCATTCCTTTGCTAGAATTTGTATATACCTTTTCCCACGCCCATGGGGCTTTTTTAGCCATTCCTCTGTAAGCAGCAGTCGTAATAGAATTTAAAGATTGACTAATATATTCTACGCAATCCAACATTTCTATTGTAACATCTGTATAATGGTCTTCTATATATTGTTTAATAGATTTTGCGGCAGATAAATGCCCACCTCCATAACTAGCATAAAAAATTAAAATTCTTTTCATCAATAATTCAATCCCCTCACAATTTTGATAGCAACATTGTAGCATAAAAAACGAGAAAAAACAAAAAATTAAGAAAATCATCAGAAAATTTTTGAAAACAATGCAAACAAAAGCGTATAAAAACCAAAAAAAGATGCAAAATAGTCTTAAAGGAAAAAAGAGAAAAAGGAGGTAACATTTTGAAAAGGAAAATTACCTTTATCGTAGTGATAGGAATAATAATGCTAGGAGTGGGAATTTATTGGTTACAACAAGAAGATACAGGTGGTGTGCAAGCAGCATCACAATCTAGCAGTGCATCAGATTTGCAATTAATGGCAAGAGCGATTAATGGAGAAGCTAGAGGAGAACCCTATGAGGGACAAGTAGCAGTAGGTGCTGTTATCTTAAACCGTGTAAAAAGCTCACAGTTTCCTAATACAATAGCCGGTGTCATCTATCAATCCGGAGCATTTACAGCAGTGGCAGATGGGCAAATTAATGTACCCATAGCAGAAGGCTCCACCGTATTAAAAGCAGCGCAAGACGCGCTAAATGGATGGGATCCAACAGGAGGAGCTATTTATTATTTTAATCCAGATACTGCCACTAATAAATGGATTTGGTCAAGACCGGTTATCAAGACGATAGGAAAACACCGTTTTTGTAAATAAATAAAAAGAAAGTAGGAGAGAAAATGGGAAAAATTAGAGAAAAAGTATATGATTGGAAAAATCGATTAAAAGATAGACATATGCTAACATTAGTGGTAGTGTTAGTTGCGGTTATTGCAGCCTTAGGAATTTATACGTATAAAAGAGAAAGAGATTATAGGCAATTATCCGAAAATGAATATAATATGGCATTTTATGAATTAGTGGATTATGTACAAAATGTAGAGACATATTTAGCAAAATCTTTAATTTCTAGTACGCCAGAGCATGGAGCAGAAACCCTAACACATGTATGGAGAGAAGCAAACTTAGCACAGAGTTATTTGGCAAGATTGCCAATTGGCTCACAAGAACTAGCCAATACCAATAAATTTTTAAATCAAGTAAGTGATTATAGTTTCACACTTTCCAGAAAAAATATCTATAACGAACCATTAACACAAGAAGATTTAGATAATTTAAAAGAACTACATGATTATAGCGTAGAATTAGAAAATACACTAAATCAATTGTCAGCAGATATGAATGATGGAAGAATTAAGTGGGGAGAATTAGCTCAAAAAGGAAGTAGTGTATTCGCCACAGAAGTAAGCAATATATCACAAGACAGTTTTAGTAGCTTAGAAGAAAACTTTCATGAATATTCTGGACTAATTTATGATGGAGCCTACTCAGAACATTTAACATCTGCCGAGAAAAAAGGATTAACAGGAGAAGATATCAATGAAGAACAAGCTAAACAAGTAGCTATACAGTTTATAGGACAGGATAAAATCAAGCAAATAGAATCTACTGGATTATCCGCCAACACAGATATGCCATGTTTTGACTTTAGTGTGCAATTAAATAGTGAAAAAGACGAAGACAATAGAGCAACGATATCTATTACACAAAAAGGTGGACATGTCGTATTTATGAATTACAATAGAACCGTAGAAGCGGAAACTATTTCTCAAGAAAGAGCTAATGAAATAGGAAAAGAGTTTTTGGCACAAAAAGGATATCCTAATATGAAAGCAACCTACTATTTAAAACAAGAAGGAATAGTTACTATCAACTATGCTTATGAGCAACAAACACAAAACGGAAGCGTAGTCATGTATCCAGATTTAATCAAATTAAAAATAGCCTTAGATACAGGAGAAGTCATTGGAATAGAAACAACAGGATATTTAAATAATCACACAGAAAGGTCTTTGGCAGATATAAAAATTAGTAAAGAGCAGGCAAAACAAAATCTAAATTCGAGTTTAGAAATTACGGCAGAGAGTTTAGCAGTGATACCTACAGAATTTCAAACAGAAATCTTTTGTTGGGAATTTAAGGGAAAAGTGGATGATACAGAATTTTTAGTATATATTAACTGTGAAACAGGAAAAGAAGAAGATATTTTAGTCATAAAAGATACGCCAAATGGCACACTTACCATGTAGAAAAAAATTGCCAACATATTTTCTACGAAGTAAACCATACTAAAGATAGAAGAACAATTCTAAACAAAGTTGTTACTGCTTAAATAAGCATACAAATAAAAATTAAAAAAAAGAAAAGTTCTTCGTAAATGAGGAGGTAAATACTATGTCTGGAAACAAACATAATATTATGTCTGAAAATTTAAAAGAGGAAATTGCAAAAGAACTTGGTGTGTATGAAGTAGTGAAGCGAGACGGAGGATGGGGAAATGTATCCTCACAAACCTGCGGGAATATCGTTTCCAAAGCAATAGAAATTGCGAATAGAAGTGTAGAAAAATAGTTGCGTCGGAAGGTCTGTTAGTAGTGGCTGCCAACAGAGACAAAAATTTAAGCACAAAATTTTGACACAAAAAAGAAGAGAAGATTTTTAGGGTTAATTCTGAATTTTCTCTTCTTTTTTTCGAAAATCATAAATTTTATAAAGTTAAAAATAACTACAAATAATTATAAATGTAAATTATTTAATTCTAAATTTAAGATATCCTTGATGGCTAACAATTCATAATCTCTAATTAATCTTTTTCCAGCTTCTATTTTTGAAATATCATTTTTTCCAATATTAATGCCCATTAATTGCATCTTGGAGGCTAACACATTTTGAGAAAAATGACAAGCCTTGCGTTTTTCCGCAATTAATTCTCCTAAAAAATTAGCTTTTTCCTTGTATTTGTTACTTTTCAAATTTTTATTCTCCTTCCATATTGACATCTCATTAGAAGCATGATAATATTTCCATAAACAAAAATGACACTTCATTAGAAGTTTTTGCGCATAAAAAACGAATGAAATAGGGAAGGAGAGAAAATACGAATGAGAAAAGCATTAAAAGAAAGTCGGAATTACACTAATAGCTTTAGTGGTAAGTATTATTGTCCTAATTATTTTAGCGGGTGTATCTATAGCTATGCTAGTAGGAGAAAATGGAATTATTACACAAGCACAAAGAGCGGCACAAGAGACTGAACAAGCACAAATAGAAGAACAAAGAAAATTAGCTATGTTAGAGGCAAGTGTACATTTAGAGGAGTATGAATATACAGATGCAAATGGAGAAAAAGTAAACATACCAGCTCAATGTGCAGTATCCAAAGTAGAAGGTGAAAACACACTGGAAAATGGTTTGGTAATAATAGACATTAATGGAAATGAGTGGGTATGGATAGAAGTACCAAAATCTGAAATGCCAGATGGATTAAGATTTGAAAATGAAACAGATTATACAACCTTAGAAACAGCATTACAGACGTATGTAAATATTTATAGAGGGGCATCTGTAGATGAGTGGTATTCAGAAGAACAACATGGATTTGCAAGTGCAGAAGAGTATAATAATTTAAAGCAGAAGATGTTAGAGAGTATATATATAAATGGTGGATTTTATATAGGAAGGTATGAAGTCGGTTCATTCGACAGTCCAGTAACATCAGAAGACACAACAAGAACAGCAGTAATACAAAAAGGAGCATATCCATATAATTATGTGACATGTAAGCAAGCAGAAGAATTATCAGAAGGATTAGCAATAGGTGAGAAAATAAGTAGTTTAATGTTTGGAATACAGTGGGATTTAGCATTAAAATATTTAGAAATAAATGCAGATTGGGATACTTCAAATGAAGCATCATATTATTTAAAAAGTAATTCTAGTGCATGGGGAAATTATCGAGATATAGAATTTACAGTAGAACAAGATAATAAATATGCAATATATAGTAATTCTAGTTTAGGTGAATGGGCTAATGTGCCAGTAAATTATATCAAACCAATATACGATTCGAATGAAAATGGAGTGTTATTATCAACAGGAGCAACAGATAGAAATAGTAAAATGAATATATATGACTTAGCAGGAAATGTCTTTGAATGGACGTTGGAGAGAAGCAGTACTAATGCCGATTACCCATGTGTTGGTAGAGGAGGATATTACTGCAATACAGGTTCTATAGCTCCAGCTTCTAACCGTTACCGTTACAGTACATCATATAATACCAATGACTTTGGTTTCCGAACAGCTTTATATTAAAATATTTTGATAATATTCTATTTAAGTCGGATTCTAAGCAAGACACAGAGAAAAAAGTCGAAAATTATGGAAATAAGTTACCACTAAAAAGCAAAAATAAAGAAAAGATATAATCCTCCTAGTATAATAATGTTAAGTTAAATTTCTTAACCTAACATTATTATACTAGGAGGATAAATTATGGAGATTACGTAGAATATCCAAACACAAAGATGTAACACTTAAGAACGGTAAAGAAAAAGGAGAAGTTATTCCAGAAAGTATTGAAATCAAAAAAGTTTTTCTAGCAGAGAAAAATCTAGTTGTTAAATTAGGTTTTATAATAAGATAAAAAACATTTAATGGCGAAAAACATAGAAAATAATCACAAAAAGTGGTAAAAACACTCCAAGAAACCATACAAAAAGTGGCGAAACACATCAAAAAACTTGTGCAAAAAGTGGCGAAAACATTGACTGCTTTTTATATTTATGATAATAATATTATTAATGGAGGAAATAATGATGAAGAGATTATTTGAAAAAAAATTATTGGATTGGAAAGAATCAGGAATGAAAAAGCCATTAATGGTAATTCGGAGTACGACAAATTGGAAAAACATATACAATTGATAAATTTGGAAAAGAAAATTTTGAAGAATATCTATATTTTAATTTAGAAAAAAATCAAGAAGTAAAAAGCATATTTGAAAAAACAATAGATGAAGAAAAAATACTAGGAGAACTTGAATTATATATTGGTAAAAAGATAAATTTAGAAAAAACATTATTATTTTTTGATGAAGTACAGGTAAGTGAGAATTTCATTGTATCATTAAAATATTTTAATGAATCAGAAAAACCATATAAAATTATATGTGCAGGTAGCCTACTACGGAGTAAAAATAAATAGATTTAATAGTTCATTTCCAGTTGGAAAAATAAGAATGGAATATATGTATCCAATGAACTTTGAAGAATTTTTAATGGCAACAGGAAAAGAAATATTACTAAACGAGATCAAGGAATGCTATTTAAAGATGGAAGCAATGCCTTCATTTGCCCATGAACAAGCATTAACTTTATATAAGCAATATTTATGTGTTGGAGGAATGCCAGAATCAGTAAACAATTTTATAGAAAATAACTTAGATATATTAAAATATGATTCTAATATTATTTCTAATATTATTGAAATGTATATTGCCGATATGAAAAAATATGTAAAAGGTAACATTGAATCTGTAAAAATTGAAAAGGTATATAAAAATATACCAAGTCAATTAGCAAAAGATAAGAAAACATTTAGATATAATTTAATAGATGATGATGGTAGAAAAAGAAAATATGAAACACCAATTGAGTGGTTAATTTCAGCTGGAATGGTTTTAGCAAGTTATAAAATAAAAAAGCCAGAAATACCATTAAAGGTTTATGTAGATGAAGATATGTTTAAATTATATTTAAGTGATGTGGGCTTATTAACTTCAATTTCTGAAATAAAATATCCAGATATAATGTTGGAAAGACCCTTTGAATTTAAAGGAGCAATTACTGAAAATTATATAGCACAAGAGTTTATTACTAAAGATATATCACTATACTATTGGACATATGGAAGAAATGCAGAAGTAGATTTTATAATTTATAATGAAGATGGAATAATCCCAGTAGAAGTAAAAAGTGGAAATAGTGTAAAATCTAATAGTTTAAATTTATATATAAAAGAAAATAAACCTAAATATGCAATTAGAATTTCAAGCAAGAACTTTGGATTTGAAAATAATATAAAATCTATACCACTATATGCAACATTTTTAATTTAAATGTAAATATAAAGCAAATTCTAATTTGAATTTTCTTCGTTATAATTATTTTTGTAGGTATTTATGCAACAACTAATAATAATGAGAAGGAAAATATCAAGTAATAAATGGAAAAGGATAGAAAATTATGGAAATAAGTTACCACTAAAAAGCAAAAATAAAGAATAAGAAAAAATAAGGAAAAGATATAATCCTCCTCGTAAGAATAAAAACGGGGAGGAATTTTAAAATGCAGAAACAAAAGAACAAACAAAGAGGAATTACATTAATAGCACTTGTCGTAAGTATCATTGTTTTAATCATTTTAGCCGGAGTTTCCATAGCTATGCTAGTAGGAGATAATGGCATTATTACACAGGCACAGAGAACGGACGAATTAACCGCACAAGCACAGCAAAAGGAAGCAATTGAGCTGGCCGTAGCGTCTGTACAAGCACAAGGAACTTTAGAATTAGATAAAACAAAATTAGAAACAGCATTACAATCACAACTAGGAGATACATCATATACTCTAACAGAAAATGGAGATGGAAGTTTCTCACTACAAATAGCAGAAAGAAGCTATTATATCGATAGTACAGGTAAAATAATAACAGAAGAAAATATGATAGCAATAAGTTCCGCAGAAGAATTAAAAGCATTTAGAGATGATGTGAATAGTGGAAATAGGTATGAGGGAAAATATGTATACTTGACAGGAAATATAATATTAGATAGTAGTGAACAATGGAAGCCAATAGGAGAATATCCAAATGATAGTACTACTTTCGACGATGAAGATAATAAACCATTTAGTGGAATATTTGATGGTAAAAATAATGAAATAGATGGTATTTATATTAATTCAACAGATAAAGCACAAGGGTTATTTGGATTAATTAATAATGCTAAAATAAAAAATATAAATCTTGGTGAGAATTGCAATATCATTGCTGGAGAACGTTCACGGAATACTTGTAGGTATTTCCTATATGTCTGAAATTTTTAATTGTAAAAGTGATGGAAATATGCAGTCTAATACTACGTCAATTGGTGGAATAGTAGGAAATTCTAGCAGGACGCAAATAGAATATTGCATAAATGAAGCCACTGTTGAAAGTAGTTTATATCATATAGGAGGCATAGTTGGAAATTCTGCACATTCGAATTTGAAAAAATGTGTAAATTTAGGTGAGATTAAAGGCGGAACAAGTGGCAGTAGCCTTTCTGGAATAATAGGACAGGCTTGGGATAGTGCAGTAGAAGAGTGTTATAATATTGGGAAAATATCCGGACAATCATATGTAGCTGGCATTGTAGGAAATCTGGAAGAAACTACTATAAAGAATTGCTATAACCAAGGAGATATAACAGCAAATTTTACCAGTGGTGGAATAGTAGGTCAAGCCTTGGAAGGAAGCGTAACCAATTGTTATAATTCGGGTAATAGTTTATATGGAATAATAGGAATAGTGAGAGATACGGTTAAAGGAATGATAAAAATAGATAATTGTTATTATTTGAATACGAATATTAGCAAAGGAGAAAATATTGTTGAAGGTTATGAAGAGTTTGTATCAGGAAGTTCAATTGGAAAAACTATTGATGACATGACAAGTAGTGAATTTGTAGAATTGTTGAATAATAAATCTAATGTTTGGAAACAAGAACAAAATTCTTTACCAATATTATCATGGCAATAAAATTTGCACTAAGTGTATAGAAAATGATAGTGTTCCAAAGATATTGTATGCACATTAAAATGAATTTTGAAAATAACTTACCAGTAAAAAAGCAAAATAAATAGATGAATAAAATAATATAATCCTCTTTGTAATAAAAACAGGGAGGATAAATTTGTGTCAGAACAAAAAATAGAAAATAGGGAGGTTGCAAAAAACAGAAGAAAAGCATATAATCAAAAAAACAAATAGGAATATATTTGTGAAAAAAACATAAAGTAAATAAAACGGAGGATTAGGATGCAAGAGAATCATTATTTAAAAGTAAAGGATATTATTAAAGTAACAAATGGAACTTTATTACAAGGAAACGAAGAGGAGGTTTGTGAGGATTTTTCTAGAGATACCAGAAGCCTAGAAAAAGGAGAAATGTATTTAGGTATTAAAGGTGAAACCATAAATGGAGGTATTTATTGGAAAGAAGCACTAGATAAAGGGGCAAAGGGAGTCATTGTGCAAGATACCAAAATTTCAGAAGAAGAAAGAAAAGCCTATCCAGAAAAAATTATCATTCAGGTAAAAAACGTAGTAGAAGCCATGGGAAAAATGGCAAAATATAAAAGGAGTTTGTACCATATTCCATTCATAGCTATCACTGGAAGTGTAGGAAAAACAAGCACAAAAGATATGGTAGCCAGTGTAATGAATAGAAAATACGATACATTAAAAACACAGGGAAATTATAATAATCAAATAGGATTACCACTAACCATTTTATCCTTAAAAGAACAACAAGCAGCCGTAGTAGAAATGGGAATGAACCATTTTGGAGAAATATCCTATTTAACCAATATTGCGAAGCCAGATGTGGCAGTGATTACTAATATTGGAACAGCACATATCGGAATTTTAGGTTCCAGAGAAAATATTTTAAAAGCCAAAATGGAAATATTAGAAGGCTTAAGCCCAAATGGAACCGTAGTCATTAATAAAGATAACGATTTGTTACAAGATTGGTATGAAAAAAATAGAAATAGTTACAACATTATCACTTATGGAATAGAGCAAGAAAGCGATTATATGGCAAAAGAGATAGAATCCTACGAAGACAGAAGTGAATATGTATTGTATAAAAAAGGAGAAAAAGTGGGAAAAATTATTGTGCCAGTAGGGGGAAACCACTTTATCCAAAATAGTTTATGTGCCATTGCCGTAGGAGAAATCTTTGAAATTCCAATGGAAAAAATACAAGAAGGTATCCAATTTTTTGAACTAACGAAAAAAAGAATGGATATTACCAAAAAAGAGAATGGAACCACCATTATTAATGATTGCTATAATGCGAATTTAGACTCCATGAGAGCAGCAATTGAGTATTTAGGAAAAATCAAAGATAAAAGAAAAATTGCTGTATTAGGAGATATGCTAGAATTAGGAGATTATGCAAAAGAGCTACATAGAAAAGTAGGAGATATTGTGGCAAAAGAAAACATAGATACCTTAGTAACCGTAGGAACGGAGGCAAAAGAAATCGCAAGAGAAGCGCAAAAACAAGGCATGAGTGCGGAAAATATAAAAATGTGCGAGAGTAATGAAGAAGCAGCAGGGTATCTAAAAAGAATACAAAAAGAAAATGATGTTATACTTTTTAAAGCATCCAATGCGATGCATTTCGATGAAATTATCCACAAATTGTAAACCATATGTGGAAAGAGAGGAGCAAAAAACAAAATGGAGAGAATAAAATTAGCCGTTATTTTTGGTGGAATGTCTACCGAACATGATGTATCCATTGTGTCAGGAATGTCTGTTTTAAAACATTTGAATAAAGAAAAATACGAAATCTATCCCATCTATATAGATAAAGCAGGAGAGTGGTATTGCTATACAAAACCATTACCAGAAATTGTAGTTCCAGAAGTGGGAGAAGAAATTACTCATATACAAAAAATAGAGAATATTGTAGAAGTATTAAAACAAATGGACTGTGTATTTCCAGTGTTACATGGATTATATGGGGAAGATGGAACGATACAAGGATTTTTAGAATTATTAAAAATCCCTTATGTAGGGTGTAGGGTACTAGCTTCTAGCGTGTCTATGGATAAAGCTTATACAAAAATATTATTCGATAGGGCAGGTATCCAACAAGTAGAGTATGTTTACCTAAAGAAAGAAAAAGGGCAATATTACTACGTAGAAAAAGATTTTTCAGAAAAACCATGCAATGCCGAAGAATTAATAGAAAAAATAGAGCAAAAACTAACTTATCCTGTTTTTGTAAAACCATCTAATTCAGGCTCTTCCGTGGGAATTACAAAAGTAAAACAAAGAGAGGAGTTAATAGAAGCCATAGAAGAAGCGGCAAAATATGATAGAAAAATATTAATAGAGCAGGGAATAGAGGCAAGAGAAATAGAATGTGCCGTTTTAGGAAATGAGCAAGTAGAGGCAGCTTGTGTAGGAGAAATATTATCAGCAGAAGAATTTTATAGTTTTGATTCTAAATATAAAAATGAAGAATCCGTTACTGTTATTCCAGCAAAATTGCCACGCCAAATTGCACAAACCATAAGAGAATTGGCAGTAAAAGCATTCAAAACTGTAGATGGCGCAGGACTTGCAAGAGTAGACTTCTTTGTGGAAAAACAAACAGAACAAATTTATATTAATGAAATTAATACCATGCCAGGATTTACCAACATTAGCATGTATCCAAAATTATGGGAAGCTGTAGATATGCCTTACACAGAATTATTGGATAAATTAATAACATTATCTATGTCCCACTAAACCCTGACATTTTTGAGACATGTCCCACTTATCCCTGATATTTATGGGACAGAAAAGCAGAAATAAAAAATGCCCCCTCACCGCAAAAATACTAAAACGGTGAGAGGGGCATTTTACGCAATTCTGAAAATTTTTGATTTGTAATTTTTCTATTAAGCCACTTTTATACCTGTATCAATTACCTCTTTAATAAAATAATCTGACACTTCATCAAAGTCTTTTTTCTTTATAGGATGTGGCTCTATTCTGGCATCTATGTCCCAAGTCATTCCCATAAGCAAAGCCATGCAGTCATAAATATCATCGAAATCATCGGATATAATAGCAATATCAATATCACTGTCTTTATTTGCGGTTCCTTTTGCATAAGAACCAAATAATATAACAGCTGTAATAGTATAATGTTTTCTTAATTCTTCTATAAACCTATTTACACTGTCTACAATATCTTTATTTATTGTTTTTTCAACCATTCCTGAACCTCCTCAATATTTTTTACTTGGTCAGCCGTATAATTGTTAGTACATTTTTTGTCAAAACTTTTTTTATAATCATCATATCTAGCGCTTATATTAAAGGTATTTATAATTTGTATTTTTTCCCTTATTTCTGTAGGGACATCTAACTTTGATTTTTGGGAAAGTAATATTAAATTATGAATTTTGGGTGCCATAGGATTTTCTGGGTTATTTTTAGCATATAAACCTTTTAATAACTTTTCAATTACTAAATGACCTATGAACAAACACCAAGTATTCTTATGATTATGAAACAATACATTCATTGTTTCGTAATCACTATTAGCACTTTCAAACCAGTAATTCATTAAATCTATATGATTCATGTATCTTCCTCACTTTCCATATATTCTTATTATAGCATTAAAGTTAAAATTTTACTACATATTATGGTTAATTTTTTAGAAATCATAAAAAAATAAAAAAATCCTTTAAAACCTCCTCGTCTTGTGATATAATGAAGCCACCATGAATTTGGGAGGATGTTAAATGATTTTCAAGGATTATTATAAAATATTAGGATTAGAAAATAATAAAGTAAATATAGAGGAAATAAAGATAGCTTTTCGCGAGCAAGCAAAAAAATATCATCCTGATGTGAATACCGATAGTAGTGCAGAAGAGAGGTTTAAGGATATTAATGAAGCTTATCGTATATTAACAAACACAACTGAAAAACGAAAATACGACAGAATCTGGTATTCTCATGTAGGAAGAAAAAGAGAAAAAGAAGAGAGAAAAAATAATACACAGAGGAACGATTTTATAGGAATCTTATTTGGACATGCGAGCGATAAGAAAGAGGGAGAAATCCGTAATAAAAAAAGAAAAACACCTTCCAAAGGAGAAAATATAGAAACAGAAATGGATGTCTCCATTGAAGAAGCGTATTATGGCATGCAAAAAAAGGTGTCGTTAAGAGCTGTAGATGGTAAAATGAAAACATTTGGAGTAAAAGTACCAGCAGGAATTCGTAATGGTGAAAAAATACGATTAATTGGACAAGGAAAAGCCGGAGAAAATGGCGGAAAAAACGGGGATTTACTCATAAAAATACATATACAAGATAATGCAAAATTCAAACTAAAAGGATATGACATTTATACAGATGTATTATTAACACCATGGGAAGCAGCATTAGGCACAAAAGTAACAGTAACATCTATAGAAGACGAAGCAAGTGTCTATTTGCCACAAGGAATAGGAAGTGGAGAAAAAGTAAAAATCCCAGGAAAGGGCTATAAAGATGGAAAAGGTGGAAGAGGAGATTTAGTAGCAGAAGTAAAAATTGTAGTACCAAAACAAATGGGAGAAGAAGAAAAAGCATTATATGAAAAATTAAAAGAAGTATCAAAATTTGAACCAAGAACAAAAATGTTGACATAAATACAAGAATTTTTTCGTTAGTTTAAAACTGTTGAGTAAGTAAGACTAAAAAATGATTAAAAAACTTAACGACATGAAGTT
>CALXAS010000017.1 GCA_944386315.1 uncultured Clostridia bacterium
CTCTTCCTATTTTTAATTCTTCCATTTTTTAATCCTCCTTTTCTTATCCAGCATGTACCATATGAATACATGAAAAAGAGCCCTTCTCCTAATAACTTTTAGGACGAAAAGGCTCTTTTTTTCCGCGGTACCACCTAATTTAAAAACAATCTCACATTGTTTTTCTCTTTCTTTTCTCTTTAACGCAGAGAAATGCTAAATCCATACGTTTATACTTACTATTTTTCAGTATAAAAACAACAAAGGTGATAACAAACAAAATAGTTCCAACTAGGCTCCCACCATTTCTTTTGCCTAGCTCTCTTGTGGCTTTTTTTATTTGTGTTGTCCTTGTTTTTGTTTTTCTCTTATTTTATGTTTTTTATCATAACATTTTTTGTAATGAAATGCAAGAGGTTTCAGAAATTATATTAATCCATCTAAATAATTCCTTCCTGCGTAATACATGTGCGATAAATAAACTATTTTGTTTTCTTCATCTATAATATATAATAACACGTAACTACCAATAGGAATCTTTCTGTAATTTCTTTTTACTCTATCAAATTTTTCTGTTCTTGCATACATTTGTGGAGAAATGGATAATTCTTTTACACTATCTTCTATTTTCATTCTAAATCTATTTGCTACATTTTCTTCTTTTAATTTTTCTTCCATATACTGACATGCTTCTTCAATATCTTCTAAACATTTTTCAGTAAACTTCACTTTATATTCCATATTTTACATGCCAATCCTTAAAAATATCTTTAGCGTCTCTTACTCTTCCTTTTTCAATATCTTCTTCTGCTTTTATCAAGTTTTTTTCTATTTTATTTTTCATCAATTTTTGCTTATATTCTTCCATACTCATAATGATTACATGATTTTTGCTATTTTTGCTCACTACCATTTCTCCATTTAAGTTTATTGCTGTTTCCAATTCTTGTAAATTCGTTACTTGTTGCATATTACCACCTCTTCCTCTTTATACTATAAATAGTATAACATATATTTTATGATTTTAAAACATATCTTCCTCAGATTTTTATTCAAAATACCCCATTTTCAAAACAATACCATTTCCATATTTTTTTATGCAGTTTCTTCTTTCTGATTTGTATTTTTTCTTTCTGGTTTACCTTCTGCTTTTACACTAGTTTTTTTATGAGGGTTAATCACTAGTTTTGGGCTTTCTCCCTTTTCTACTGTATTTTTGGTAATAATGCATTTTTCTATGTCTGGATGAGATGGGATATCAAACATAATATCTCTCATGATTTCTTCTATAATAGAACGTAAGCCTCTTGCACCAGTTTTTCTTTCTATGGCTTTATCTACAATTGCTTCTAATGCTTCTTTCTCAAATTCTAAGTCTACATCATCTAGTTTTAATAGCTTTTGATATTGCTTTACTAATGCATTTTTTGGCTCTGTTACTATTTTTATTAAAGTATCTCTATCTAATTCTCTTAGCGTTGCTACGATAGGAAGTCTTCCTACGAATTCTGGAATTAGTCCAAACTTTAATAAGTCCTGTGGTAATAGTTGTTCATAAATTTTATATTTATCCACTTGTTTTTGACTCTTAATATCTGCACCAAATCCAATTGCTTTTGTACCAATTCTGCTATTAATAATTTTATCTAATCCTTCAAAAGCTCCTCCACAGATAAATAGAATATTTTCTGTGTTAATTTGTATTAATTCTTGTTGTGGATGCTTTCTTCCTCCCTGTGGTGGAACAGATGCTACTGTTCCTTCTATAATTTTTAGAAGGGCTTGTTGCACACCTTCTCCACTAACATCTCTTGTAATAGATGGATTTTCAGATTTTCTTGTAATTTTATCTATTTCGTCAATGTAGATAATGCCTCTTTCTGCTTTTTCCATATCATATTCTGCATTTTGTATTAGTTTAAGCAAAATATTTTCTACGTCTTCTCCTACATAGCCAGCTTCTGTTAAAGTAGTAGCATCTGCTATAGCAAATGGAACTTTTAGAATTTTAGCAAGTGTTTGTGCAAGAAGTGTTTTTCCGCAGCCAGTAGGACCTAATAATAATACATTACTTTTTTGTATTTCTACATCATCCTCATTTTCTTTTGGATGTCCAATACGTTTATAATGATTATATACTGCTACAGATAAAGTTTTTTTCGCATCTTCTTGTCCTATTACGTAGCTATCTAATACCTTTTTAATTTCTGCTGGACTAGGTAATTTATCCTCTCCTTGACTTAGTGTATAGGTATCTTCTTCGTCCTCATAATCTTCATTTTCCATAATTTGAGAACACACTTTAATACATTCATTACAAATAAACACACCTGGTCCTGCAATAATTTTTTCTACTGCATCTTGTGATTTTCCACAAAACGAACATCTAATATTACTATTATTGGTCTTTGCCATTTCTTTCTCCTTTTTCTTCTATTTCTATTCTTTAGTATATTTTTGCCTCTTCTTCTCTATTTTATGCTTTTTTTTCAATTATGCCATCAATAATTCCATAATCTAATGCTTCCTTGGCTGTCATCCAATGGTCTCTTTCTGTGTCACGGTTAATTACATCAATTGGTTGACCTGTTCTGTCACTTAATAATTGATTTAATTTTTCTCTTGTACGAATCATATGTTCTGCATGAATTTGAATTTCTGTTGTTTGTCCAGAAATTCCGCCACCACCGATTAATGGTTGATGAATTAATATTTCTGCATTTGGTGTAGCAAATCTTTTTCCTTTTTCTCCTGATGCTAAAAGTACAGAACCCATACTAGCAGCAAGTCCTATACACATAGTAGATACAGGGCATTTAATGTAATTCATAGTATCTACAATTCCCATTCCATCTGTAATAGAACCTCCTGGACTATTAATATATAAATAAATTTCTTTATCTGGATCTTCTGACTCTAAGAAAAGTAATTGTGCAATGACTAAGCTTGCTGTTGTAGCATTTACTTCTTCTCCTAAGAAGATAATTCTATCTTTTAATAATCTTGAAAAAATGTCGTATGACCTTTCTCCTTTTGCTGTTTGCTCTATAACATAAGGTACTAAACTATTATTTAACATTTCTGTTTCCTCCTTTTTCTTATAAACAAAGATAAGTTAGTGGTAAATTTATTCTTTGTTTTTCCTTAAATACAATCCACCCCTAACTTTTCCTTTTATTTTACTTATTTTATTTTAGCATTTTTTACAATAAAGTCAACTGCTTTTTCTGTTTTTAAAGTATCTCCTATGTATACTTTAAGAGCATCATTTTTTAGCATTTCTTCTGCATCTCTTCCATAATTTTTAGCCATTTCTTCTGCCTTTGTCTTTATTTCGTCTTCTGATGCTTCTATTTTTTCTGCTTTAATAATCGCTTCTAATACTAATTTTGTTTTTACAGTTTGTGTTGCTTGCTCTTCAAATTCTTTTCTCATATCTGCTTCTGTTTTTTGCATCATTTGAAGATATTGTGTTAAGTTCAATCCTTGATACATTAATCTTTGTTCGATATCTCTTATCATATTATCTGTTTCTGTTTCTATCATTCCTGATGGAATTTCTATTTTTACATTATCACATACAGCTTTAATAGCTGCATCCTCTGTTTCATATTTTGCTCTTGATGTATTTTGCTCTTCTAGTTTTTCTTTAATAGATTTTTTTAATTCTTCTAATGTATCAAATTCGCTTACATCTTTTGCAAATTCGTCATCTAATGTTGGCAATTCTTTCTTTTTAATTTCATGTAATTTTACTTTGAACATAGCTTCTTTTCCGGCTAAATCTTTAGAAAAATATTCTTCTGGGAAAGTAACGTTAATTTCTTTCTCTTCGTCTATTTTCATTCCAATAATTTGGTCTTCAAATCCTGGTATAAAAGTATTGCTTCCAATAACTAGTTCATATTCTTCTGCTTTTCCACCTTCAAATGCAACACCATCTACAAATCCTTCAAAATCAATAACTACAGTATCATCTTTTTCTACTGGTCTATCCTCTACATTCACAAGTCTTGCATTTCTTTCTTGCATATGTCCAAGCTCATGTTCAATCTCTTCTTCTTTTACAGTATACTCTATTTTTTTAAGTTCTATACCTTTGTATTTTCCTAGAGTAACTTCTGGTTTTGTTTGCACAATGGCAGTAAAGATTAAATCTTTTCCCTTCTCCATTTGTGTAATATCAATATCTGGTCTACTAACTGCTTCTATTTTATTCTCATTTAATTCTTTCTCGTAAATTTCTGGTACTACTTCATTAAAAGCATCTTCATAGAAAATTTGTGCTCCATATTGTCTTTCTACTATTTTATATGGTGCTTTTCCTTTTCTAAATCCTGGTATTGTAAAATATTTTGCATTTTTTGTATATGCTTTTTGAATAGCCTCATCAAACTTTTGTGCTTCAATAACAAAACTTAGTTTTACTTCATTTGCCTTATCTGTTTTTTCTACTTTCATACTCATGTTTTATTCTCCCTTTCATGCTTTTATTTCTTATTTAGCTTGTTTATTATATCACATTTTTACCAGATTGCAATAGTTTTTCTGGAAAAATTGTTTGACAATATTTTCTCCACAGCCTCTTCTAAATTTTTATTTTCTATTACCACATCACAAACTTCTCTCACATTTTGAAATTTTTCTCTGTCAATTTCTATACGCGTTTGTATGCTTTCCTTGCTATCTCCTCTTTTTTGCATTCTTTGAATTCTTTCTTCCTCTGGTACATAAATATAACAGACTAAAAAAGGAATATCTTGTTTGCCTAGTTCTATTGCTCTTGCTTTAATGTCCTTAACAGATTTCACAATAGAAATACAAGCTACATTTTCCTTTAAAGAATCTGTGCTAATTCCATAGAATTCATGATTAAACTCAGCTCTTTGCAAAAGTTCTCCATTTTTCCACATAGTTTCAAATTCTTCTTTTGTAATAAAAAACATATCTTGTCCGTTTTCTTCTCCTACACGTTTTTGTCTTGTCGTATAATTTTTTGCTTTTTCAAAACCTCTTTTACATAGTTCCTCTAAAATAGTACTTTTCCCAGAACCACTTTCGCCTATTAATATAACCATTATTTTCTACCTTTCTTCTTTTATAATTCCATTTACAATATTTAGGTCGGATGGCACAATGTAATGAATATTTGCCTTTTTAAAAATAGCTTGTGCCAAAATACTCCCTGCTTTTGCCCCATCCATCCACTTTGGATTATGTGGCATTAATACATACAAGTCATCTAAACTAATTTTTTCTAACAACTCCTGATTTTTCTTTGCTAAATCTTCATAAGTTATCATATACTCGTGGATACCATCATGAAAAAGGCGGTTTGGTACTAAGTGATATTTTACTAATTTTTGAAAACGAAGTTCTCCTCCTGTAAAAATACCACAATCACAACCAAAATCTATGTCTTCTCCTTCTAGTATATCCAATGCATACTGCAAAACGTCTTGTATTTCCAAGCCATTATTTTCATCATTCATTTCTGGGAAATAATTCAGCATCTCTGCAACGCCAATTTGCAGATTTTTTCTATGGGTCACTTCTCCTTTATCATAAACTAATAGTTCTGTTGTTTTTCCTCCCATATTTACCATTAATACTTTTTTGTTATCATAAATGCCTTGCATTGCCTTTTCAAAATAGTAGTTTTCCTCTTCTTGGGTAATTACATGAAACTTCAACCCCAATTGTGCGAAATCTGCCTTTAAATTATCATATTGTTCTTTTGGGATTTTTCTCCAAATACCTGTTGCATAAATTTTGCAATTATTACTATTTAAATGATATTTCCCTACTAATTCTTGCATATGCTTTATCACTTCTCTATAATTTTTCTGGCTAATACCTGTTTCCTCCGAGAAGAAATTTTTTAGTAGAATACTTTTTTCTTCTATTAATTCTGGTGCTATTTTCTCTTCTTCACACGCATAGGTTTTTATCGTAGACGAACCCAAGTCTATATAATATTTCATCACATTATCTCCTTTTTACTTTGTTTAATCTCAAGAATACACATATAAATTTCTATCTATTATCTGGAGCCTCTGGAACAGTAGGAAATTTTATCGTATTTTGTTTTGCCCATTCTTCTGCAGATGGCATTTGTTTTAACACCGCAAAATCTTTTCCTTCTTGCAAATTTTCTATAATTTCTTTTAATTTTTGTGCTGCCTCCGGATTTTCTTCTTCATACTCTTCTGCATCCTCGCTAATAATATACCCTTTTTGGTATTTTAAATAGCTATCTGCCACTCCCATTTCATATACATTGGCATTAGATAAATAATTTTTTAGTGCTGGAATTTCTCTTTCTAACGTTTGCTTTACAGATAGCAAAGCTGTTCTATCTAGCATTCTATTATCTCTCGGCTTTATTTCTATACTTATCATTTGCCCCGGCATTTCGTAAATTTCATTTTCATACTGTGCTACATTAAAGGAAATATCTACTAAAGCTTCTCCTACCGCTATAGTATATAGCCTACGAAGATTTTGTACAGATAATACTCTATCTAAATGTTCCATAGATATATTTTCTTTTTGCAGAAACTTTGCATACTCTTCTAAACCTGTAGTATCTCCTATTTGTTCTTCTCTTTTTCTCGTGGTATACTCTGTTTCTTCTTTATCTTTGTAAGTTTTATGTGTCATTCTTCTGCTTTTAAAACCATAAGTTTCTTCTCCTTTATAAAAGGTCGTTCCGCTTCTAATACGAAGTGTTTCTCTCTTTCTTAACAAATCATAATTTTGTGTATCATCATAATAAGTATCTTGTGAAGCATATTGTACTTTGTCTATTATCTTATAGTTTTCTTCTATTTGTTCTCTCACATCGTATAAACTTACATCTTTAGAAGAAGTAAGCACATATCTTAATTCTAGTTCTTCTTTTGGTTTGGAAACAGAACTTATTACTTCTTCTATTAGCTTTTTATAGTTTGCCTCAAATTCTTCTTTCGAAATTCCTAACTCTAATCGAATCATCTCTGGATTAATAGCTGTTATTTCCCTTGTAAAAAGTTGTACATTAATACGTTTTTGACATTCGGAATAGTCTTTAATACCATCATGGGTTATCACATTAATTCCCTCTGTGTCTGTACTTTTATATGGTTTTATCGTTCTTACTTCATGTACAATTCCTTTTGTATCTTCTGCTATCTCTGGAATAGCCTTATGTAATAAATAACGAATATAGCTTTCTTCTTTATCTGTTTCCAAAGGGATATAATCTTGCACTGCTTGTTTTTGGTCGCACAAATATTTTAGCATTTCATTATCTGTTTGATTGGCTATTTTTTTCAAAGTTTCCTTGATAGGTGTTTCTAAAATTTGCATATGTTCCCCAATGGTGAAACTTGTCTTTTCCTCTGTTAAGAACTTTTGTATACTAGAAATTGTCTCTTGTGATATTTCCTCTGGGTACTTTCTTAGTTCTTGTAACAAAAACTCTAATGTATGGTCTCCTAATATGGAGGCATTTGTATAATATATCTTTTCATAATTTCTCATTCTTTCATAAATGGCTGCCTCTACTAAATAGAGTTTTTCTTCCGGAATAGCAACTATTAATTGGTCTCCATCTAGTACTAATTCAAAGCTTTTAATTAATTCTGGTACATTGGTTAGTATGTTCATCCCTGCATATTTAGAGTCTCTAATTAAATAGTCTAATCGATCGGCATCTATGTTATTAGAAATAAAAGAAGCCAGTAGTTCCTTTAATTGCACTTGATTATTCTCTACTTTTACATGTTTTTTTGGTTTTGCTTCTTTTTTAAAACCATACACTTCTTCTAAAAATTCTGCTACTTTTTCTGCAAATCCTTCTCCACCATAATTTTCTAATATTTGGTGAATTTGTGTGTTTTCTCGAATTGCTTCCACACTTCTTTTTTCGTGTGAATATCCTGTTATTTTTTCCTCTGTATGAGAAAAAGCAGCATGTCCTACATCATGTAATAGCATAGCAATTTTGGCAATTGTTTTTTCTTCTTTATCCATATGCATACCATATTTACTTAGTTTATTTTCTATATGGTTAATAATTCTGCACATTAAATGATAAGAACCTATGCTATGCTCCAAACGCTTTTCTTCTTCCATACTTTCGTATTCAAAGCATGCTGTTCCTACTTGTGAGATATCTTTTAAACGTTGAAATTCTTCACATTGTACTAATTGTTTAAAAACACCTTCTAATACAATTTCTCCATGTACAATATCTTTATATACCATTCTTTCACTCATCTGCTACACAACCTTTACTCGTTCTTTCCCTACTATTTCTTCTATTTGCTCTTGTATTTCTGGTGTTACATACATTGCTCCAGCTGGGTCTTTTCTCTCTCCACTTACAATTTCTAAAGCAATATTGTTTTTATCTCCTGTGAAAAAATGAATCGCTCCTCTTAATTTTTCCTTCTGTCCTTCGTCTAAAGTAGTGATATCTATTTCTAACTTGCTTGGCATATTCGATGCTGGCATATCACTTTGCTCTCCAAATGCTGTTATTTTACTTGCAATAATGGTTACATTTTGTTCTTCTTCTCGTATACTTAGCCTTCCTTCTATCATTACAATCTCATCTTCTATTAGAACAGAGGTAGAAGCTTGATAGCAATTTTCAAATACAATTACCTCCATACTTCCATGTAAATCTTCTATGGTAACAAATGCCATGATTTTATTATTTTTGGTATATTTTTTCTTAATGCTAGAAATAATACCTGCATATTTTACATTTTGATTATCATGATAAGGGAATTTTCCTGTTTGTTCTAGTTCTGTTAGTCCTTCTTTTACTTTTAAACTATCGATATTAGTTCTTGCTTCTATTTGCTGTTTTAGTCCTTCTAATGGGTGACCAGAGATGTATAGACCTAGCATTTCTTTTTCCATAGATAATAGTTCTTTTTCGGAATACTCTTTTAATGTAGTATACGTATATTTTAGCTTTTCTAAATCTTCTTCCGGTGTAGAAGCTGCTAAATCAAACATAGATACTTGCCCTTTAAAATTCTTTTTACTACTATCTGCTATACTATTTATAATATCCTCAAAAGATGCCATTAACGTACTTCTTGTTTGTTCAAATTCATCAAACGCTCCTGCTTTTATTAAACTTTCTATACATTTTTTGTTGACTGCTTCATTTTGTATTCTTTCGCAGAAATCTGTAAAGGAAGTATATTCCCCCTTTTTCTTTCTTTCTTCTACAATACTATCTACGGCGGAAGTTCCTACATTTTTAATACTACCTAGCCCAAAACGAATTTTATTTCCCTCTTCTACGGTAAATTTTGTAAAACTTTTATTAATATCTGGTTTTAAAATTTCAATATGTAGTCTTTTACATTCGTCAATATAGTATGGGACTTTATCTAAATTACCTAGATAACTATTCATAGTAGCTGCCATAAACTCTGCTGGATAATAGGCTTTTAAGTAGGCAGTTTGGTAAGAAAGCACCGCATAAGCTGCTGCATGCGACTTATTAAAGGCATATTTTGCAAACTCTGCCATTTCGTCAAATATCGTATTGGCTGATTTTTCATCAATTCCATTTCTAACGCAACCTGGCACTACTACATTTCCATTCTCGTCTACTTGTCCATGAATAAAAATTTCTCTTTCTTTTGCCATTACATCTAGTTTTTTCTTACCCATGGCACGTCTTACTAAATCTGCTCTTCCCAAAGAATACCCGGCTAAATCCCTTACAATTTGCATAACTTGTTCTTGATACACCATACAACCATAAGTAACCTCTAAAATTGGCTTTAAGGCAGGGTGTGTATACACAGCGTGTTCTGGATCTTTTTTATTAGCGATATATCGTGGAATTTGGTCCATTGGTCCCGGTCTATATAAAGAAACCCCTGCTATAATATCCTCTAGACTATCTGGTTTTAACTCTTTCATAAAGTTGGTCATACCTTGGCTTTCAAATTGGAAAATACCCACACTATTTCCTTCTTGCCATAGTTTATATACTTTGGGGTCATTCATTTCTTCGTCAAATACCACGTCTATTCCTCTATTTTGTTTTACTATCTCTTTGGTATCTTCTATTAAAGTTAAAGTTCTTAATCCCAAAAAGTCCATTTTTAGAAGCCCTAACTCTTCTAGCGTTGTCATAACATATTGTGTAGAAATGGTATTATCTCTCATATATAAAGGAACATAGGTATCTACTGGCTCTTTGGTAATAACAATTCCACAAGCATGGGTAGAAGCCTGTCTTGGCATACCTTCTAATGCCATAGCAATATCTAATAATTTTTTGGTTTCTGGATTGGTATCATATAATTCTTTTAATTCCCTATTTTGTTCCATAGCCTTTTGAATAGTAATGTGTAGCTCATTTGGTATCATTTTAGCAAGTTTGTCTGCCTCTGCATAAGGTACATCTAACACTCTTGCTACATCACGAATTACCATTCTAGCAGACATAGTACCAAAAGTAATAATCTGAGAAACATGGTCATGTCCGTATTTCTCGCATACATAATCTATTACTTTATCTCTTTTCGCATCACTAAAGTCCACGTCAAAATCTGGCATACTAATTCTTTCTGGATTCAAGAAACGCTCAAATAGTAAATTGTACTTAATAGGGTCAATATCTGTAATTCCTATGGCATAAGCTACAATGGAACCTGCTCCAGAACCACGTCCTGGTCCTACGGCAATATCGTGTGTTTTGGCATAATGAATGTAGTCCCACACAATTAAGAAATAGTCCACATATCCCATTTTCTTAATAACAGATAATTCATAATTTTTTCTTTCTTCTAATTCTTGCGTTAAAGTTTCTCCATAACGTTTATGCATTCCCCCATTAGTTAATGTCTCTAAATAATCGTAATGGTCTTTAAATCCTGCTGGTACATCATAATTTGGCAAAATGGTATGTCCAAATTCAAATTCCACATTACATTTATCTGCAATTTTTACCGTATTTTCTATGGCTTCTGGCACATTAGAAAAATAGTCTGCCATTTCCTCTGGAGACTTGATATATAGTTCATCTGTGTCAAAACGCATTCTGTCCTCATCAGACATCTTTTTGCCAGTTTGAATACATAAAAGTACTTCGTGGTTATAGGCATCTTCTCTTCTGGAATAGTGGGCATCATTGGTAGCCACTAAGGGAATATTTAATTCCCTAGAAAGTTCTATCAATTTTTGATTTACAAGAGCTTGCTCTTTTACACCATTATTTTGAATTTCTAAATAATAGTCCTCTCCAAATACATCTCTATACCAATTAGCCACTTTTTTTGCTTCTTCCATATCCTCTTTTAAAATGGCTTGGTTGACTTCTCCTGCTAAACAAGCACTACAACAAATTAAATCTTCGTGATATTGCTGCAAAATTTCTTTATCAATACGAGGTTTATAATAAAAACCTTCTGTGTAACTTAAGGAAACCAATTTGGATAAATTTTTATATCCATTTTGGTTTTTCGCAAGTAAAATTAAATGATTGTACTTGCTATCCAAATTAGGATCTTTATCTTTCCTACTCCTTGGAGCAACGTACACCTCACAACCAATAATTGGCTTAATTCCATTGGCTTTGCATGCTTTATAAAAATCAATTACACCAAACATGGCACCATGGTCTGTAATTGCAATTGCTTTCATTCCTAAGTCTTTTGCAATCACAGGAATATCTTTAATTCTATTGGCTCCATCTAACAAACTATACTCACTATGTATATGTAAATGCACAAAATCTGGCATGTTCTTTCCTCCTTTTTTCTGCTAGCATTATATTGAAAAGGCGATATTATAAAACCATATGGTTACCACAACTAATATAATAAATAAGATTACTCTGCAAAACCAAATCGTTCCATAAATAGAAAATCCAATCAGATAACTAAGCCATCTAATAATCCATTTATGAATTCCTTCTATTCCTTCTTTTAGGGTCTGTTCTTTAATATGTAATATTTTAGCACTTGAAATTTGATAAATTTCTGACAATTTATAAATAGCATCCAAATCTGGATATTCCAAGTCTCTCTCCCATTTTTTTATATTCTTTATCTGTACTCCTGGTAGCTTTATCTTATCTACTAATTCTTGCTCTGTATATCCTTTATTTTTTCTTAAATAATACAACCATTGTCCAAAATCTAAACCTTTTTCCTTTTTCATTTTTTATCCTCTTTTACTTTCAATTTTTATTTTCTTTATTCTACATTTCTATTTTTCACTGCAGTTTAGTATATTTTTTAATCGCCTTATAATATTTTCACAACCTCTCCTATTTCTTTTCCTGATACTTTTGGTATTTGTAATATTTCAAACTTAGATGTTTTATCTCCAAATTTAATTTCTACTACATCCCCTACTTTTACTTCATAGCTAGGTTTTACTACTTTTCCATTTACAGAAATCCTGCCACTATCCGCTGCTTCATTAGCAACGGTTCTTCTTTTTATTACTCTTGCTACTTTTAAAAATTTATCTAGTCTCATATATATCACCTCTTTATCTTCCTTGCAATTTAAGGAACGTCCCTAAATTGCAATTGTTTTCCTAGATAAGTAGAATAAATTGCTACTTTATCTACTTTTCTGTGCAATGCTTTTTCTAACGCTTCTTGATACAATTTTAGTTGCTCTTTATATTTTTTCCACAATTCTATTTCTTGCCCTTTTTCTACATAATCTGTTTTGTAATCTACCAATACTACTTCTCCTTTGGCAGAAATATAATATAAATCTATTATACCTTGTACTAGTATTTTATCTTCTTTTCCTGCTCCTTCATAGATTTCCTCTGCTGGCACTTGGATATAAAATGGCTGTTCTTTATGAATTTCTTGTGCCTGTTTTAATTCTTTCCACAAATCGGATTGCACATACTGTAGTAAAAGATGGATAGGAATTTCTTCTTTTTCTTGCTCGGTTATCATTTCCTTTTGTACTAATTCTTCTAGCAATTGTTCTATTGCTTCTTTAGTATACTCTTTTTCTACTTCCATCTTTTCTATACATAAATGTACCAACGTTCCTCTTTGCGCATTTGTTATTTTGGTAACTGGCTTTGCAAAAATTGGCACAGTATACTCTTTTTTTTCATATTCTATTCCCAAAGCTTCCTCTAATTCTTGTTCTTCCTTTGTATCTTTTTCTCTTATTTCTTCTATCTGTACTCCTTTACCCTGCTTTCTTTCTTGTAACATTTCCTTTATTTTGGTAACAGATGTCTTTGTCGGAATTTGCAATGCTCCTCTATAAGGATATTCCCACTGCCAGCAATTTTCTATTTCTTCTATGATTTCTTCTTTTTTCGTAATGCTTTGCAATCTTTTTAATAGCTCTTCTTTTGGAGAATGTATTTCTTCCTTTTTTTCTTCTTGTCTTTCATAAGGAATTACTTGCATTTGTATCCATTCTTTTGCTTGTTCTTTCTGTTTTAGTATTACCAATTCTATCCAATCTAAATAAGAAATGTATTTTCTTAATATACTTGGATGAATTCCTTTTCCTTCATACATAGAAAGTAGTGCTTCTTTTTCTTCCAACTTTTTTTCTACCTCTTTGGAAACTCCTGTAAGGATTAACTTTTCTTTTGCTCTTGTTAATGCTACATATAAGACCCTCATTTCTTCTGCAATAGCTTCTTCTTTTGCTTGCAAACTAATTGCCTCTTTTGCTAATGTATTATAGGTAATCCTTTTTTCTATATCAATACATTTTGGTCCGATTCCTAATGTTTCATGAAATAAAATTGGTTCGTTTAAATCTCTCATATTAAAATGTTTTTCTGTTCCACACAAAAATACGACTGGAAATTCTAACCCCTTACTCTTATGAATACTCATAATGCGTACTACATTTTCGTTTTCTCCTATTATTTTAGCTGCGGACATATCTTTACTACTATTTTTTACTTTTTCCATAAATTGAATAAAATGGAATAACCCTTGAAAGCTAGCACTTTCATATTGTTTTGCCCTTTCAAATAACATACGTAAATTGGCTTGTTTTAATGCTCCGTTATTTAATAGACCTACATAATGGTAATAACCTGTTTCTCTATATAATTGCCATATAAATTCTTCTAAAGATTTTTCTTTTTGCTCTTTTTTCCATCTTTCTAATTGTTCTATAAAGTGATCTATTTTTACCCTTAATGTTTCTTTTGCTGAAATTCTAGCTTTCATAAATGCTTCATAAAAACTATTTTTTCTATCTACCAAGCGAATTTCCACTAATTCATTATCTGAAAAATTACCAATAGGAGAACGAAGTACGCACACGAAAGGGATATCTTGCATAGGATTATCTATTATCTTTAATAAGGCAAGCATCGTTTGTATCTCTGTGGATTCTAAATATTGTGCTGAACTATCACTAAATACAGGTATATCTTGCTCTTCTAATTCTTTTTCATAAATAGGTGCCCTA
>CALXAS010000018.1 GCA_944386315.1 uncultured Clostridia bacterium
AAAGTAACTCCTTTTTCTTTATTCTTTTGTTTCTGCATTTTAAAAATCCTCCTTGTTTTTTTCTTACTAGGAGGATTATATATTTTCTTTATTTTTTATTACCTTTTTATTTTGTTTTCTAGTGGTAACTTATTTCCATAATTTTTGGGCATTATTTTTAGGGTGTCCCACTTAAGTCAGGGCTTAAATGAGACATGTCTCACTCATCCCTGACATTTATGTGACACTTTTCTTTCATGCAATTTAAGGAACGTCCCTAAATTGCAGTTTAGTCATACCAAATATTCATATCTGTGTTTCCGTTTACTCCATTTACCTTGCCACTGCTGGTATATTGCCACATTTTAAATTTTCCAGAATAGTTAGATGGTTTATCTAATGGATTATCCTGTGTTGCCCCTGTATAATGGGCAAGCCAGAAAGAATAGCCACTTAATTTGGACATATCTAAGTTATTGGTTGCAAAGTTTTTATCGGCATATATCATCGGTGTATATCCTGCTTTTTTTATGTAGTCTGCAAACGCTTTGCAGATTTTTGTTCTCATTTCTTTCGATACTTTATCTGCTCTTCCTGTGTTGTTTGGTGCACCGGAATATTCTACGTCAATTACTACTGGATAGGTTATTTTATAATCTTTTATAATACTTACTACAAATTTTGCTTCTTCTATTGCTTCTTCTTCATTAATAGCTTGTGAGAAGAAATATGCTCCAATTGGAATACCATTTTTTATTGCATTTTTTGCATTCTCATCAAATTTTGTATCTTGTACTAATTTTCCATTTACACCATCATCAGAAGTACCCCATCCTCTAAATCCTGCTCTTAGCATAGCAAATTCTATTCCGTCCTTCTTTACTTTTGCCCAGTCAATTGTTCCTTGGTAAGAAGATACATCAATACCTGTTTTTACATCTGTACGGAATAATACTTTTTTATTCATACTGCCTATTTCTTCATTTGTCTTTGTATTCCATAGTTTTACAGTAACTGTGTGGTAGCCTGCTGCATAGTTTTCAATATTTATATCTTCTACTAAAAATCCTGGTGTTGGATTTACATTTTCTTTTCCATAGGTATTACCATGTGCTTTTATGACATCTGGTCTTGCTACTCTTTGTACTTTTTGAGAAACTTCTTTGTTATCTATGTATACTTTTAGAGATGTATTTTTGGTATTTGCCATTGCCCAACCTTTAATACGAATGGTTTTGCTATAGATAGGTGCGCTTGTTGGCTCTTCTATATTAAATAGCGCAGAGTATTTTTTAATATTAAATTTACGTGAAGTACTAATTAATGTTTCGTTTGTAGTTGGATTTACTACTTTTATGCCAATCGTATGAGTGCCATCTTTATAGCTAGATAAATCTATTGTCTCCTGGTAGCCTGGTTTTGGATTAGTACTTTGTCCTCCGTAACCTTTTACACCACTAATAACATCACCTCTAGCCACACGATTTTGTACTGTTTTTACTACTGTATTATCTATAGTAATTTGAATTTGTGCATTTCTATTTTCTGACATTACCCAACCTTTTACTGTCATGCTATCTTTTACAGTTTGAGATGCCGTTGGTGTTTCTAAATTCATAGTAGTATCATATTTTCTTAATGTAAAGTTTCTCGTTGTTGTTTCCAATACTTCGTTGGTAGTTGGATTTAGCACATTTAGCTGTATACTATGTTTTCCATCTTGATAGCCATCTAAATTAATGGTTTCTTGATAGCCCGGTTTTGGATTACTTGTTTTCCCTCCATAACCGCTAATGGCATTTAATACATCTGTTCTTGCTACTCGATTAGATGCTACCTTTACTTCTTTTCCGTCTATTTTAATTTGTATTTTCGCATTTGCATTTTGAGACATCACCCAGCCTTTTACTGTTAGGTTTGGCGTGGTAACCGTACTATTTGGTGATGGTGACTCTAAGTTCATAGTAGTTGGATATTTTTTTAAAGTAATACTGCGTGTTGTTGTTTCTAACACTTCATTGGTAGTTGGATGTTTTACTGTTACAGTAATACTATGTGTTCCATCTTTATAACCAGATAAATTGATTGTTTCTTGGTAACCTGGTTTTGGATTTTTCTTGCTTCCTCCGTATCCTTCAATTGCTTTTAAAACATCTGTCCTCATTACTCTATTTTGTACTGTTTTTACTACTGTTCCATCTACTGCAATATCAATTTGTGCATTAGAAAGTTCAGACATTACCCAGCCTTTTACTGTCATAGAAGCTGTTACTTGTTTACCATTTGCGGGCTCTTCTAAATTCATGGTAGTTGGATAATTTTGTAACATAATATTTCTTTGTGTTTGCTCTAAAATTTGGTTATTTTGTGTATTGATAATTTGTAACTTTAGAGAATATCTTCCGCTTGCATAACTAGATAAATCAATTGTCTGACCATATCCTGGTTTTGGATTAGATTTGCTACCTCCACAACCAGATACCCCAGCTAATACATCTGTTCTTGTTACTCTTTTAGTGATGGTTGCCACTTCTTTATCATTTAAATATACTTTTATGGCATATTGAGGTGCATTCGTCATTACCCATCCTTTTATATGTAATTGTTTGGCAGAGCGCTTTCCACTTACTGGCTCCTCTAAATTCATTTTTGTCTCATAGCTTGCTGCTTCTACTTTGTTTTGTCCTACCAACATTTGCAAAGCAAATAAACTCACTAATATTCCTAGTGTTATTCCTAGTAGTTTTAACTTTTGCTTCATTTTTAAATCACATTCCCCTCTCTTTTTGTTTTTTCCCTTTTATTCTACCAAAAAAAAGAAAAGAAGACAAGAGGCAATGTCTTCCAATTTTAAGAATTTTTTTCTTTTTGTTTCTCTTCTAAATCTTCCACTCTCTTCTTAAGTAGGGAGATTTCTTGTACTAGCAAGATATTCTTTTTATTTTCTTTTGACAAAATAATATTTAGATTAAATATCAAATAGAAACATATAAAAATGGCTACACAAAAAATCATATTTACAGTAAGTTCAAAACCTAACAGGTGAGAAATATTTTCTACTAAATTTGGAATAGCTAGTGCTATTACTAATACTAACCCTGTTAATATCCAAAAAATAGAGAAAGAAATTTGTACTTTTTTATGTTTAATTGCTCTTAATATAAAAAACAAATAAATAACGGTAACGATAATTAATGCTATTCTTAAAGTTAGTCCCATATTATTTCCTCCTTTCTTTCTTAATTCCAATGGAATCAATAAAAATGGCTAAACTTACCTTTATCATATAATCGATGCTTGTCCATGGACTTACAAAAGATTTTCCTGCTACTCTTTCTTTCATATTTACAGGTACTTCTGTTACCCTATAGCCTTTTTTTAACATACACACTGTTGACTCTGGCTCTGGATAATCTGTTGGATATTCTTTTGCAAATTCCTCTATAATAGATTTATCTGCTGCACGAAAACCAGAGGTAGGATCTGTAATTTTTTGCTTGCATAAGCATTTTATCATAAAAGAAATCAAACGACTTCCTAATCTTCTCATAAAAGTAGATTGAAAACTACTTTTGCTTTTATCTAAATAGCGAGTGCCTATTACTAAATTTGCTTTTCCTTCTATGATAGGTTCACAAATATCTTTTACATAGTTGATATCATGTTGCCCATCCCCATCAAATTGAATAGCGATATCATAGTGGTGCAGATAGGCATAGCGATACCCCGTTTGTACCGCTCCTCCAATTCCTAAATTATGCACTAAATTCACATGGTTTAAATGATTTTCTTCCAAAATGCTTTTGGTTTTATCACGAGAGCCATCATTAATCACCACATAATCTATCTCACTACTATATTCTTCTATCTCTCTACATACTCTTAAAATATTTTCTTCTTCGTTATAGGCTGGTATAATTAGTAAAACTTTCATTTCTTTTACTCTCTTTCTTTATTAGGTTTCCACTATTTCTTACTCTTTTTTGCAAATTTTCCGCTGAAAATGTATATTACTAAATATACACTTTCCTAAATGATATAGCAAGTCTTTTTAAACTAAAAAATGTTGGAATATGGTATTTAATGTTATGCCATTTAGTAGGACCAGTACAATCGGCAACCACAAATGTACATGGTTCCATTTTATATAATTTTGCTTCATACTTACACATAATAGCAATAATGGAAGCAATGGAATAAAATATCTTCCTTGCACACCTTCTACTACCTCTGCTCCAACACCCGTCCATGAAATGTACATAGCTCCTATAATTAAAAGAGCAGTTCCTACGATAATAAGGAAATTCCAAATTTTTTGTTTTCTGGAAAAGGCAACCTCGTTATTTTCTATCATACTAGAAAAAATCACTAGTACTAGGAAAGCAATGGTAATAAGTGGAGAAATCACAATATCTAACCATCCTAGTGGAGAGGCAATTATTCCAAATAAATAGCTTTCTCCATATACATCTATTGTATTTTTTAGTACTTTTACAAAAGAAATTGGATTGCTAAGCACTCCTTTAATTTGTTCTGTTCCATTTACATTCTGTGCCTCATAATAGGTCTGGGCAGATGGATTTACCAAGGTTGTACTATATATATAATTTACTCCTACTAGGATAATACAAATAAGAGTTCCTACTCCAAAAATAGCTATTTTTTCTTTCTTTGTCATTTGTTTGCTAAATATTAGCATAAAACCTAATCCTATCATTGGAACATATGCCATTTTTGCTAATGAAACAAATAGGATTAGCAAACTATACCAAAATAGCTGTTTTTTGGTGATTTTCTCTTTTTGGAAAACTAATGCAATGGTATAGGCAATGTATACAAATAATCCCGTATTGATAATAGAATCTGCCGATAAGGATACCGCTTGTTGTAATACCATTGGTAAAAATAAACATGCCAATAGAATATATTTTCCAAAAGGTATCTTTTTAATAGCATAATAGCCTCCTGCTAAGAAGATAACAAAATTAGCCAATTTAGCAAGATATAATCCCCATAAAATAGGTATATGGCATAAGCGTACTATTCCAAAAACAATGGCTGCTGGTAAATATAGTACAAAAGGATAGGCCTGTGCAGGAGAAATTACATTCACGGTTTCTCCGCTATCTTCTCCTCTTGCTAACATTTCTTTTAATTTTGCATAACTATTTAGTGTTTCTTGTTTTGCTTCTATTAGTTCTTCTGGCACATTTGTCCCTATAGAATTTCCCTCTTCATCTTGCTGGGCAAAAATATGTCCTTCGGAAATATCGTAAATACGCCATATGTGTGCACTCTCATCTGGAGCATAAGTAGGTAGCATAAATACCATATAAAACATTCCTATAGGTATCATAAAGGTAAGAAATAACTTTTCTAATTTTTTCTTACTTTTCTTCGTATTATATACCATCCATTCTATCATGATAATTGCTAATAGTATAGAAAATATGAGATATGGCTTAGAGAAATATCCTTGATAAAATTTGGTTGTAAATAACTCAAAAACACTAATTGCTAATAGAAGAGAAAAAATTCCCTCTCCTACAAAACTAATTTTATTTACAAACGCAAACCATTTTTCTTTCATCATCTTCATTCCCTTCTGAACTTTAGGGACGTTCCTTAAAGTCCACTTTTGTGTTCTTTACAATGTAATCGTTCACATCTAGTCTAAAATTTGGATTAAAGTATGGGTCTCCCGCTTCTAGTTCTTTTTTCCATCTTTTTTCAAATCGTTCTATTTCTCCTAAGAAACGTTTTTGCTTCTCTGGTGTATCTTCATAACCTCTAGACTTTGACTCATAATGAGTTAACATGACATATGGGTCATATATAATTAAATATCCTTTTTCTCTTATTTTTAAACAAAAGTCTATATCGTTAAATGCTACCGCAAATCCTTCATCCATATAGTCTACTTCTTCATAAACACTTCTTTTAGCTAACATACAAGCTGCTGTAACAGCACTCATATTTTGTACAAAACTATCTCTTGCGAAATATCCTCTATGGTCTTTATATAAATTCTTTAGCACATGTCCGCCTATTCCACCCATTCCTATAATCACACCTGCATGTTGAATGGTATCATCTGGGTAAAATAGTTTTACTCCTACTGCTCCTACATCTTCTCTTTGGGCATAGCCAAGCATTTCTTCTAACCAATCTGGTGTTAATACTTCTGTGTCGTTATTTAATTGCAAAATATACTCTCCTGTGGTATGTTTTACACCATAATTGATAATTTTGGAGTAATTGAATTGCTTTTCTGGATAATACAATATACTTACCTTTTCGTTTTTTTCTATTTCTTTATAATAAGCAAATGTTTCTTCTTTTTTACTATTGTTTTCTATTACCACAATTTCATAATTTGGATAGGTAGTTTGCTCTAGAATAGAATTTATACAAGTCTTTAATTCTCCAATATGGTCCATATTTGGAATTAAAATGGTTACCTTTGGTGTTCCTTTTACCGCATAACGAATACGATAAATTCCCAAAGTAATTCCATGTTCTACGGTTCCTTCTAGTCCCACTCTTTTTAAGTGGTCTTGTAATACACGTATACCAGACTCAAAAGCATATGGCTTTGCATCTCCTGCTGTTGCTGCTGCAGTAGAAGCAGGATGTACTCTCCAATGATACAAAATCTTTGGAATGTGTATGATTTTATCTGTTAATTCACTCATACGAATGATAATGTCATAGTCTTGTGCACCATCATAATTACTACGAAATCCTCCTAACTTGTCCATTAATTCTTTTTTAAAAGTACTAAAATGACAAATATAATTGTTAGAACGTAGTGTATCTATTGCAAAATCTGGTTTGAAGTGCGGATCAAATCTTTTTCCTCCTAAAGTAGTAAATTTATCTTCGTCTGAATAAATAAATTCTACTTCTGGATGTCTATTAATAATTTTTACTACCTCATATAAAGCAAATGGTGCTAATAAATCGTCATGGTCTAATAAAGAAATGTAGTCTCCTGTTGCCATCATAAGTGCTGCATTTGTATTTCCAGAAATTCCTCTATTTTCTGCTAAAAATTGATAGTGAATTCTATCATCCTTTTTACAAATTTCTTCTATTTCCTTATTTTTTTCTGGACTACCATCTGCCAAACAAAGCTCCCAATTTGGATAAGTTTGCTCTATCATTCTATCTACTAATTCTTCGAAATATTGCTTAGGTGTATTGTACATAGGAATAATCACACTGATTTTAGGTTGTTTTTCAAAGGTATGGTGTCTTTGCTCTTCTAATTCTTCCTTGCTAGGCTCATTATAATAAATCCATTTTTCATAGTCATTCATCCTTGCCACTTGATAGTTCTTAATGCGATAACTAATGGCATGAACAACTTTGCTAAAACATTTTTTTATGGTTCTAATGAATCCATATTTTTTATAATAATAACTAATTTCATTTTTGATATGTGTAATATTCACTTTTTCCTCCCTATTTTTCTTATATTTCTTAGCGGTTTTGTTATTTTCCATGAAATGGAGCTTTGCATAATTTGCACTTCATTATTTTTTTCTATTACTGCTTCTTGTAATTGCTTAATTTCTGTTTCTTTCTCCTGCGTTTGTGCTACTTGCTTTTGATATTTCTCTTTTAATTTACGATAGCGTCTGCTTTCTAATTCTTGCTTTGTGTATAAATTCCAAACTAATGGTTTTCTTATTTTTTCTTGTATTTTGTCATCTAATTGTTTCAAAACTTCTATTGTTTTCTCTCCATATCCCAGTAGCCCCCATACTTGCTCTATCGTAACATACTGATGTAATTCGTGATAATACAAAATAGCTCTATAAATCATAAATTCTACTGGAACAATCTCTTCTAACCATTCTTGGTCATAAAAATAATATTTTCCCTCTATGACAAAACAATTTTGAAAAAGTAAATCCCATAATCCGTACTGTACAAAATGGAATCCCTGTAATTGCTCTTTTTCTACTACTATCTTATATTTCTCAAATACAGTTTCTTGTGTTTCTTTTATCTCTATGCTTTGCAATTTTTCTTGTAAAAATATAGCATATTCTTTTACTTTTGTAATAAATGCCTCTATCCCTTGCTCACGATAAATTTCCAATAACACCTTATCTAACGTTGGTTTATCTTTTACAAAATGACTTTTGATACAATCACCTTCATAATAATCCAAGGTGGCAATTCCTAAACTCTTCATAATGTCAATATTCTTTTTCATCTTTTCGATATGTTTTTGAGCCTTCTTGTTGGCAGCTGTTTTTGTTACTTCTTCTGTTCCAATTATGGTTTGTATACGATATTTGTCTTTTCGCATATTGGCATAACTAACCCATTTAATTGGCAATTCTGGTAATTCTTTTTTTCCTAATTCTATGAAAAAGCTATTGGCGAAAAAAGGAAACAAGCTGGCATTTTCTTCTAAAATAGCACGATAAGCATCTACTTCTGAAAAACTAACAACGCCTTGTTTGTAAACTAGATTTCTAGACATATTTTCTACATCTGGCAAATGATTTTCTGTAAAAATCACATTTGTTAGTTTATCATCTGGAAGTGGATAAGCATAGCGAGCAAATAAGCCTTCTTTTTGAAATAGGTTATTGCATTTTTTTCTGGAAAGTGTATTTTTCTTATTATTTACAACCTGTCTTTCTTCTTCGCTAGTAGCCCATGCTTTCATTCCAAAGCGATTTTCTCCCGTAATAATGATTCTTCCTTCTTCTTTTACATATTTTTTAGCAAATGCTACATATTTTTCTATATTGCTATCATTTATATCTATTGCTACTACGAAATCTACCAATTCGGTGATAGCAATATTTTCTAAATTTCCGCCCATCACAATTAAATTTTCTATCGTTTCATATCTTTTACGGATTAATTTTGCTTTTTCTTCGTTTTCTTCTATCGCTATTACTTTTTCTGCTTTTTGGCATAAGGCTCCTGTTACTTCTCCGTACCCTGTATTTAATTGTAGTACCGTAGCACCTTTCAACCCAGGATACCAAGAAATGATGTTTCCTCGTACCTCAGATAAATGGAGAATTTCTTCCAATTTTTCTTCCTTTTCTATTCTTTTTCCGTAATCTTCTGGCTTTTCTTCTAAAATAATGTTAGCAACATTTTCTAAAATCCCTTCATTTTCTTGCATATTCTATTCCTTTCTCATGAACTTTGCAATTTAAGGAACGTCCCTAAATTGCAAAGTTCATCTTTTCCTTAAAGCTTTTAATACTCTATATCGAATAGCAAATAATACCCTTGCTATGGCCGGTAAATTCATAATACAAAATTGCAGTAAATAGTATTTTACTGTTTCTGTTTTGTACAGGCGGTGAAAAATCCCCCATCCTTTTAGGTTAAAATATTTTACTTCCTTTAAATTCTCAAAATAGGCAAGTGCTTCTTGATTTCGCTTTTGCAAAAATTCTGGAAAATTCTTTGGATAGTTTACATAGGCTGTAAATAGTTCTATCTTTACTTGCAAAAATAGATTTCGCACTTCATCCAATTTTTTAAATTTATGAGATGTCTTTTCTGTTCCAATTTGATTATTTCCATGTTGTCGATAATAGATTGTTTTCTCATCTAAGTAAGCTACTTTTCCTCCTTTTAGCATTACTGTCAATGCTATCCACAAATCATGTACTACATATTTGGACTCTTTTGGCAAAGGAAGCATATCTGGAATATATTTCTTTTTGGAAAGCAAAGTACATCCTGTTACACAATTATATAAATATTGCATACGATAGTCACTACTATATTTTTTTATTTTTCTTGTTAATAGCATATAGTCATTAAAAGAAGGATAAATTGTTTTTAAATGTTCGTCTACTACTTCTAAATCTGTAAATACTAAATCTGCCTGCTCTATCTGGCATTTTTCATATGTTTTTTGTATTTTGTCCTCTTTCCAAACATCATCTTGGTCACATAGCATAAATATTTCATTTTCCACTTTGGTTAATAAAAATTCAAAATTTCCAATATAGCCCAAATTGTTTTCTTGAAAAAATAGTTGAATTCGTTTATCTTTCTCGGCATAGTCTTGTAGTATCTGTCTTGTGCCATCTGTAGAGGCATCGTCTGAAATAATTAGACGAATAGCAGAATAGGTCTGGTTTAAAATACTCTCTATTTGCTCTGCCACATATTTTTCGCCATTATAGGTTGCCATTAACACATCTATTGTTTTGTTGTCCATGGATATTTTCCTTTCTCCATTCCTTATTTTTCCGTTCTATGGAATAGTAATGGTTTGCATTCCATCTTGTGCTAAATAATTTTCTTGTACGCTCAATTCTTCTAGCCAACTCCTTGTTTCTTTTGTTTTCCATGGTCCAGAATCTTCTCCTGTACCACTATCGTTATTCCAAAGCCAATCAGTGGTTGGCCATAATGCTATTTTAGGTGCTACTGCCTGATATAATTCCTTACTTGCACCTGCTTGTCCATGATGTGCTACTTGCACAATATCACTTTTTAACTTATCCTTTTTGGTATCTAACAATTTTTGACTACTCTCTTCTCCTGTATCTCCTAAAAATAAAAGAGAAGTATCCTCTGTCCTTACTTGAAATACCATGCTCGAATTATTCATGGCGTTTTCTGTAATTTCTGGATTTTTTATTCCTAGTATTTCTATTTCTAAATTATCTATGGAATAAATTTGCCCCACTTGTGGCTCCTCTATTTTTTCCTGTATGGCATTTTGCTCTATTGCCCCAAAAAAGGAATCGATATCTTCTTTTCTGCTTGGTTCATAGGTTTCATACCATTGTCTCTCTGCTATAGAGGCATAAATATGATGAATGGTAATGTCCGGATTTTGTATCATCTGTGTAAATGCTCCCACATGATCAGTATGAATATGGGTAATAAACCACGCTTCTACTTCTCCTCCATGGTCTAAAATGTATTTTTCCACTTCCTGTGCATCTCCTATATTTCCACCATCAATCATAATTAATTTGCCCGAATCCGTTTGAATAGCATATCCCATCATTTGTCTGCCTGTTGTAGGAGAAAATTGCGTTAAAATAGTTTCTTTTTGTGGTTTCGTGGCAATGGCTATTCCTACTATCAAAACAATGAGCAAAACAAGTAGTAAAAGGATTCTTTTTGCTTGCTTTTTATTTACTTTATGTTTGTTTGTCATCCTTTACTTACCTTCCTTCTCCATTTTTTCCTATACTTTTGTTACTGTTATATTAGAATCTAATCGATATAGTCCCACACACTCTTTATCCGACATTACCTCTATTAACACTGCATCATATTTTCTACTAAGCACTTCTAACTCTCCCTTTGCATTAAAATGCGTACAACTAAAAGATAAAGTATATTTATTAGGTGCTAATTTTAGTACTTGCCTAAATTCTGCAACAGCTACATCTCCTTTATGAAATTTACCGGTTACCACTTTTTCATATAAAGAGTTGCTTCCCATAATATCCAATCCTTTAAAGTCTTTTACCGTCATGGTAAAAATAGGGTCTATTACATCTTCATGAAACACTACTTTGGATTTTAAAACTACCTCTTTGTTGTTTTCTATCATAGGAAGAGGATTTCCTTTTGTATCGAAAATTCCAAAATCGATAATATCTGCCATTCCATTTCCATAAGAAATACAATTTGGATTCAAATTTAATTTTGTTTGCCATTCTGCTTCATATTTTTGTTCCTTTGTATTTTCTTTCTTTTCTTCATTTGCTTTCTCTTTTTCTATCTCTTTTGCATGGTCTTTCTCTTCTACTTTTGCTACTATCTTTTTGTAAGCTTCTACTGCATCTTTTACTTCACCATCAAATACTTTTTCTCCGCTATCTATAATAATGGCCCTTGTACAATTACGGATAATATCCGAGATATTGTGTGAAACAAATAAAATGGTTTTTCCAGCTTCTTTAAATTGTTCAAATTTTTTAAAACATTTTAATTGAAATGCCATATCTCCGACAGATAAAACTTCATCAACAATTAAAACTTCTGGATCAACATTAATAGCACAAGCAAATGCTAAACGGGCAAACATACCAGAAGAATAAGTTTTTACTGGCTGACTTAAATGTTCTCCAATATCAGCAAAATCAATAATATCCTGTTTTCTTTCTTCTATTTCTTCTCTCGTTAGTCCCATTACTTGTCCATGTTGATAAATATTTTCTATTCCAGTTAGTTCCATGTTAAAAGCGGCTCCTAATTCCAATAAGGAACTAATCTTTCCATTTACTTTAATGGTACCTCTAGTAGGAGTTACTACTCCTGTTATCATCTTAAGAAGAGTAGATTTTCCCGCTCCATTTTTTCCTAAAACACCTAGTACTTCTCCTTTATTTACAGTTAAATTAAAGTCCTTCATTGCCTTAAAATTTTCATGTCTTTTTATTCTAGGAAAAATCGTTTCTATCAGTCTATCTTGCTTACGATGAAACATTTTATATTCTTTTTCTATGTGGTCAATTTGAATCATAACTTGGTCTTTGTCCTTCTTTTGCTCACTCATATTCTTGCTTTCCTTTCTTTTTTATAATACATCTGCAAAATCTTTTTTACTTCTCTTAAATACAGAGTTACCCCATAAAAACATAATAATGGTAATTACCCAAAATACAATGGTAAAAATGCCATTTGCTTCTAACGCAATATTTCCCTCTAAAAATACATCTCTAAATCCGGTTACTAAATAAGTAAAAGGCATACATTTCATCAAATTCAATAAAATGCCATGGTCTTGCACCATAGATAAATTCCAAATAACTGGTGTGAACCAGAAAAATAACTGCATTAAAATATTTAATAATTGAGCAAAGTCCGGTACCAAAGTAGTAAGCGCAGAAGTAAATCTTGTAAAGGCAATAATAAAACAATAGGCTGCCACAATAATATACAATAACATAAGTATTTGTGGAAAATAGCCAAATATACAGCAAACTACTGTCGCTACTAGCATTAAGAAAATAGAAACAAAGCTAGAAGCAATAATAGAAATAGTAGGAATTACATCTACTGGGAACACTACTTTTTTTACTAAATAGCTATAAGTACGTATAGAACTACTAGCAGACACAATACTATCATTAATCGTCATCCACATAGCCATACCTGGTAAAAACCATACAATGTATGGATAATCTCCCGAACTACCTGTTTTTAAAATATAATTAAATACAATGACATAAGTTAGCATAAAAATGAAAGGTTGCAAAAACCCCCATATGCTACCTAAACTTGTACTTGCAAAACGATTTTTAAAGTCGTTCTTTCCTAATTGCCATATCAATTTTCTATTTTGAATGACTGATTTTATAAATTCCATGTTTTAAATTCATTCCTTCCTATATTTTTCTACATAATTGCAAATAGCATATACCCTAAAACTGGGAAATGGAATAGTAATACTTCTTTTAATGCTCTTTTTCCAATTCCTTTAAATTTCAAATATTGACAATACCTTTTTATATGCCAATTTACATACTTTGTCTTTTCTATTTGCTGGTAATAATCTAGTACATCTTGTTCCTCTTTGGAAAGTTCTCTTCCTAATTTTTTGCTATAGACTGCGCACATCTGTGCCCCTTTTAAATACGCATCTACAATTGCTTTTTGGCGGTAAGCATGGTAAGACTTTAATCCGCTTCCATTATCTTTTTTCCATAACTTCAAATTTTGTTTTAAATTTCTTCCACCAAATACATTGCTGTTATGCAAACGATACCCAAATAAAGGCTCTTTCATACAATAAATTCCTTTTTCTTTGCTAGCTAAATAAACAGAAAGCCAATCGTGTGCCATCATTTCTTCCGAAAAAGGTAGCATTTGCTCTTTAATTTTTTTGGTAAATAATTGAGAACATCCAATAGCAATGTGCCTAGAAAAAGCTAAAATATTGTCTTTTCCCTCTATTTGAGGCATATTTTTATAACTCAAATAACTCGTATGTAGAATAGCCCCTTGCTCATCAATTTGTTCTGCATCTGTATAGACTAGATCTACATCTCTTCCTTTTAAAATACCTAATGATTTTTTTACTTTATCTGCATACCAAATATCATCATGGTCGCAAAACATAACGTAGGGTGCTTCTGATTGCTGTAGTAAAAATTCAAAATTTTTAAGATACCCTAAATTTTGCGGTTGCAAATATACCGTAACTCTATTATCCTTTTGGGCATACTCTTCTAATACTTCTTTTACCTTTTCGTCGCTAGAACAGTCATCACTAATGATTAAATGAATTTGGCGATGGCTTTGATTTAAAATACTATCGATTTGTATTTTTAAATAGTTAATGTTTGTATTGTAGGTAGCAAGCAGAATATCTACTAAATCTTTTTCTTCTTGTTTTTTCATTTTTTCTTCTTTTTTCGCATA
>CALXAS010000019.1 GCA_944386315.1 uncultured Clostridia bacterium
CCATATTCCACTTTTCTGCACTATCTGCATGTTCTACACCTTCTGCTGTACTAATCATAGTTATCTTAGAAAGATAAAAAGGCATATCCTTTTCCCCTTCTACACTATATCTAATCATCATGAGCCCTACTATGCAAATTAAAATAACAAGAAAAGCTACGGCAAGAACCGCTTTTACAATCTCTTTCTTTTTTTGTTTTTCCAAGTTAGAACCTCCTGCTTTTGTTTTGGCGGAGTGGGTGGGATTCGAACCCACGTGCCAATTTCTTGGCGAACTGTTTTCGAGACAGCTTCGTTATGACCGCTTCGATACCACTCCTTTTTTATTGTATGTCCCTCTTTTACGGGACATTCCTACTTTCTTTTTTTCTTTCTTAATATTTGGAAAAAGTCTTGCAAAATCCTTTCGCATTCTTCTTGCAAAATTCCCTTTTCTATCTCTACGTGATGGTTAAAAGGATAGTCTTCTAATAGATTTAAAACGCTACCACAGGCTCCTGTTTTGCTATCCATTGTTCCTATGTACACTTTTTTTAATCTTGCTTGTATCATGGCTCCTGCACACATAGAGCATGGCTCTAGTGTAACATACATTTCGCAATCCTGCAAGCGCCATGCCCCTAACTTTTTACTTGCTTTTTGAATGGCTCTTATTTCTGCATGATGGGTAGTATCTTTTTTGGCTTCTTTTTGGTTATGCGCTCTTGCAATAATTTTTCCTTCTTTTACAATAACTGCTCCTACGGGTACCTCGTCTTCTTCAAATGCTTTTTTTGCCTCTTTTAGGGCTTCTTTCATAAATTTTTCTTTACTTTCCATTTTTCCTCTCATTTCTTTGCTTCGTTTTTATATTTATATCCTCCAATATTTCAGATAGATTATGGTAGCTCTTATATTTATCTGGGCTCTTTGTTATTTCATCCGCTTCTGCCATTGCCTCTAACATTTCATCGCTAAATTTTGGCTTTTTAATGGCAAAAGGAATACTCTCAGTTATAACAAACAATTGTTACCACCTCCTATTAAAAAGTATACTACTATTCTTCTTATTGTTCTTTATATATTTTCTGTAATAATGCCTCTTCTAGTGTTTTTGAAAAATTTATTTTTAAACTTTCTGCTTTTGCATTTATCCATTTAGGTATATTTACTGTCTTTTTTATCAATTCTTTTCCCCATTTTTCAGCAAATGAGCTTATATCTACCGCTATATATGTTTTGAATTTAGAAACATAATCCCAATTTTCTATATCTAAATGTTTTTCTAATTCTTCAAACGACACATCCTCAATTTTGCTTGATTTTGGTATTTTATTCCCTTCTTCCATTTCGTCTAATACTAGACCTGCGATTAAGTCCTCTGCCATTGACATGGCTTCTTCTAATGTGCTACCACAAGTAGAAGCACTTGTATTTAATGCTTTTTGTAAATCTGGAACAAAAACAGAATATCCTCCCTCTTTTTCCTCATAAAATAATACTGGATAAATAACTTTCATTATTATATTTCCTCCTTATTTACAAGCAAGGGTCTATTTCAACCCCGCTTGTTTTAAGATATTGTTAAGAGTTCCTTTCGGGATATCTCCTTTATGGTTTGGTACGGGTATACTTCCGCTTTATCTCATTATGTCTATATATGTAGTGTGAACCATTTGTACGAAAATGATACCAACCGTTGGAGATTAACAATTTCTCTAGTTCTCGAAATGTCATGACAATTCCTCCTAACAGTTATATTATACTACGTATTATACGTATTTGTCAATAGTTATTATCATTATTCTTAAAAATCTGACACACTAAACTATTTAAAATATTCAAAGGATTTTTTCAATCTTAAAACCGCCACAAGCATTGAAAGGGCGGTTTCTCTTTGGTGTGCCAGAAGGGAATCGAACCCCCGACCTGCAGTTTAGGAAACTGTCGCTCTATCCTACTGAGCTACTGGCACATATTATGTTTTTTATTGTAGCATACTATTTTCTTTTTTGCAAGGAGTGTATTTTTAGATTTTAGTATCTTTTTTCTACATTTTATGCTATAATACTAACTTGAAAAGCGTAAAAAGGAGGCTTTAGAACGATGCAAAAAATTTTAGGCTATATGAGAAAAGCAATAAAAGACTATAATATGATTGAAGATGGCGACAAAATTGCTGTATGTTTATCGGGTGGCAAAGATTCCATTACCTTATTGCTAGGGTTAAAACAGTTACAACGTTTTTTTAATAAACAATTTGATATCATTGCAGTTAGTGTAAATCCTGGCTTTGACTTTTTTGATACTTCTTTTTTGAAAAAAACTTGTGAGGAAATTCAAGTTCCTCTTATCATAGAAAATAGTAATATTAAGGAAATAGTTTTTGATATCCGCAAAGAAAAAAGACCATGCTCGTTATGTGCCAATATTCGCAGAGGCATTTTAAATTCTGTTGCCATTCGAGAAGGGTGCAACAAAATTGCGTTAGGGCATAATGAAGATGATGTTTTAGAAACTTTTTTAATGAATTTATTTCTAACTGGTGCTTTTTCTACTTTTGGACCATCTACTTACATGGACCGTTCTCACATTACGGTTATCAGACCTCTTGTATATGCACCTGAAAAAGAAATTAGGAAGTTTGTAAAAAGAGAAAACATTGCTGTTATGCAGAAGAATTGCCCTATGGACGGCGTCTCTAAGAGGGAATATATGAAGAATTTACTATTTCAGCTAAACTTAGATATCCCTATGGTTAGAGCAAATTTAATGGGAGTGATTAAGAGGAACCATATTAAGGGTTGGCATGAATAATGTTCCTACAAGGGAAAAGAGAAAAATAAGTGCACAATATGCTTATCTTTCTCTTTTTTTAGTAAAATTTATTTGTTTTGTAGGTCTGCCTTTATCTTTTCTATTTGTTCTTTTGCTCCCTGGGATGTATTTTCTCTTACGCCTACATAGTATTTTATTTTTGGTTCTGTTCCAGATGGACGAACACAACACCATGCACTATTTTCTAATTCGTAATATAAAACATTGGATTTTGGAAGTCCAGTTGCTACTTTCTTTCCTGTTTCTATATCTAATATTTCTTGTTCTTTATAATCTCTTATTCTTTGTATCTTATATCTCCCCAAGGTTTTAGGTGGTTCTTTTCTCAAAGTATCTATCATCTCTTGCATTTTCTTTGCCCCATCCATTCCCTTTAAGGTTACTTGCATGGTTTCTTCTTGGTAATAACCATATTTTTGATATAGTTTTTGTAACTCTTCCTCTATGCTACTATTTTGCTCTTTATAATAGGCTGCCGCTTCACAAAGCATCATAACTGCTACTACTCCATCTTTATCTCTTGCATGTGTGCCTACTAGGCATCCGTAGCTTTCTTCAAATCCAAATAGAAAAGTATATTCTTTTGTTTTCTCAAATTCTTTTATCTTTTCTCCTATATATTTAAAACCTGTTAGTACGTCAAACACAGCTACGCCGTAGTCTTTTGCAATAGCATCTGCCATAGTAGAAGACACTATACTCTTCACAATAGCTGCGTTTTGTGGTATTTCTGCCTTTTTCTTTTTTTCTGCTAAAAGATAGTTTAAAATGACAATGGCAGACATATTTCCTGTAAGAGGTATGTATTCTCCTGTTTCTTTTTCTTTTACGTATACGCCTAGTCTATCTGCATCTGGATCGGTGGCAAGTACCAATTCTGCATTTCTTTGCTTTGCCCATTTTAATGCTAAGGCAAATGCCTTTTTATCTTCGGGATTAGGATATTCCACGGTTGGGAAGTCTCCATCTGGTTTTTCTTGTTCTGGTACAACAAATACATTTGTAAAACCCATTTCTTTTAAGATTTTCTGTACTGGCTCATTTCCTGCCCCATGAAGTGGTGTATAGACAATACTGATATCTTTTTGCTTTGCAATCACTTCTGGATGAATGGATTGTTTTTTTAGTTCTTCTATATAAGCATCATCTATTTCTTGACCTACTTCTTGGTATAAGCCTTTTTGAATAGCTTCTTCTTTTTCCATAGTCTGTATGCAAGTATAATCGGAAATACGATTTACTTCTTCCATGATAAACTGGTCTTTTGGGGATGTAATTTGCGCTCCATCTTCCCAATAAACTTTATATCCGTTATATTCTGGCGGATTATGACTTGCTGTAATCATCACTCCTGCTACGCATCCGCAATTTTCTAACAGCAAAGGATAGTTCTGGTACTGGTCTTAAACTTTGAAATACGTAGGCTTTTATTCCGTTGGCGTTCATACATAAGGCTGTTTGCTCTGCGAATTCTTTAGACATATGTCTAGAATCATAACTAATGGCTACTCCATCCTCTTCTCTTTTTTCTTTTTTGATAAAGTTAGCTACTCCTTGCGAAGCTTTCCCTACGGTATAGCGGTTCATACGGTTCGTTCCAGCTCCTAATATACCTCTTAATCCTGCTGTTCCGAAACTTAAATCTTTATAAAATCTATCTTTAATTTCCTCTTCGTTTCCTTCTATGGTCTCTAGCTCTTTTTTGGTTTCTTCATCGAAAAACGGATTTTCTCTCCATTCTTCATATTTTTTTCTATACTCTTCCATTCCAACCTTCCTTTCCCTTTTCCTGTGCTTTATTTGATACCATGAAATCTTCCTCTTTTTTCCTAACTTTAAACTATATTTCGCCTTTTTTACTTTATTCTATTCCATGAAATGCTTTATATAGTTTTCTTGCTGTCTCTGGACTGTCTACGCCTGTGGCATTTTTCACAGGTGCAAATTCTTCTTCTCTTTTTACTCTCATAATTGCCATATCCTCTAAGCTTTCAAAAGCATCAAATAGGAATGCCTCATATTTGTAAGCATTTGGCTCCGTTGGTTTTACAATGTTTCCTTGGCTGTCCATATATTCTATTTTTTTATGGGCACTGTGGTAAGGAAGTTTATCTTTACTGATTTCTTCTATAGCTTCTATATGAAAAATATTACATAGAATGTGGGATTCTCCATATTTTAATTCTCCATTTTCTTCTCTTTCTTCTGACATTTCCTTAGAAATTTCTGTATATTCTACTACACTAGGTCTTCCATTTCTTCTGCAAAATACACCTACTCTTTCTTCCGGGCATGCCTTTACCACACTCTTTCCTCCCGCTAATACTTTCTTTTCCATACATAATCCTACTAAGATTGGATCTACCATTTTTGCTAAAACGTTATCTACTCCTCCTATAAAGGCCCACTGGATTCCTCTTGCTTTCATATCATAGATAACTCCATTTTTTCTCATGGATACAAAAATGCCTCCATGACCATCGGCTGCTTGGTTCACAAGACCTTCTGTATTTAATAGAATCTTTCCTTTTTCATTTACTACTGGTAGCTCTCCTTGCATGAAAAAAAATACATCTTGCTTTGGATAACCAAAATACGAATGTTTTTCGAAAAAGTCCACTGTTTCCGTATGGTTTTGTCTACTTGTCATGATATACCAAGGAACATAAACACCATATTGCCTCTGTGCTTCTTTTAATGTGTCACATAAAATTTCAAAAATACTTTTATGGCTTTCTAGCCCTAAGTCATAAGTTCCTTTTGGTCCATTATGTCCTAATCTAGTACCTTGTCCCCCTGCCATGGTTACTACTGCATATTTTCCTTCTTTGATTAATTTTTCTCCTGTTTCTAGTAATTTTTGCTTTTCTTCTTGCTCTATTTTATCTTTTTCAATATAAGAAATGGGTTCTATGCTTGCACTCGAAATCACTTCTTTTTGTATGGACTTTCCATACAATTTCTCTATTTGTGGGAAATCTATCGTTAATATTTCATCTAATAATTTTTCTTGTTTATTTTTATCCATTTTGGTATAACATGCTAAAAGTTGTTCTTGTCCGTGTTTTTTTAGCATTTCTCTTACTGCTTGTTCTTTTTCATTCATATTTACAATCCATCCTTTCTCGCCCAAAAGGCTTAGTTCTCCCAGTTTTTTCATTTCTTTTGCAATGTTATTATATCTTGTTCGATTATCATATCGCATTATTTATATTTCGTCAAATATTATTTTTTTATACGAAAAAAATGCCCTTTGAAAGGCATTTTTCTATTCTTCTATGCTTTCTATTTCGGCATGAATAATATGAATGACATCTTCTAATATATCTTTCGGTAGTTCTTCTACTATTTGATAGGTTCTACTATTTAAATCCAATGCTTTTATATGCTCACATAAGATAACTCCTGTTGTTTTCGTTCTCTCATCCAATGGAATATGCAAAGGAAAATGATTATTTGTGTTTGTAATAGGACACACAATCGCTAATTTTGTTTTTTGATTAAAAATAGCATTACTCACTACAACAGCAGGTCTAAAACCTGCTTGTTCATGCCCTGCTTGTGGATTGAAGTTTAGTTTTATAATACTTCCTTGTTTTACCATATTTCTTCTCCTTCTGGATCGCCCCAATCCATTTTTATTGGTTCATATTCCCCTTCATAATTTTCAAATAATTCTTTTATATTTTTTTGCTTTTTATCTGCTGCTTTTTCTATAATTAATTTGTCATCTTGCACTAAGATAACTATTTTTTCATTTTCGCTCCAGTTAATAGTGTCTAACAACACTTTTGGTATTCTAACTCCTTGACTATTTCCCCATTTTTGAATCGTTGTTGTCATATCCATCTCTCCTTTCGTATATACTTAGTATATACTTTTTTTCAGGATTTGTCAATCTCTTCTCTCATCCTATTTTTTCTTGTTTTACTTCTTCTGTTTTTCTTTCAAATCCTTCAAATACTTCTTCTATTTCTTTTTCTCCTGATGTATTTAGTATTTTATCATGTTCTTCTAAAATCTCTTGAATACTATCATTAAATTCTATCACATCATAACAATCTACTATTTTGATTTCTCCTGTCACTTCTTTTTTCTTATTTAAATAGGTTTGTATATGTATATTGACTTTATCGATAAAATTCTTTTCTCCGTTTACAATGATTAAAATATCTCCTTTTCCAACACTCTCTATTTTTTTGCTAACTGCTGTATACTTTTTTCCGTTACAACTTGTCCAGTCTAATTGTAATATTTTTTCTTTATTTTTTAAATTCAATTTATTGACTAATGTTTTTATATTTTGTTCTATCCCTTTTTCTAAAATTGTGACTATTTTTGTTTGTTCATTCATCTTTTTATTTATGTAAGGAAGTAACATGGTAACCATATGCCAATCACTTACATAAAAACTACAAAACTTTGTGATTTTTGTTTGTTGAACACTCATTTTTTAGCCCCCTAATCTTTCTTTTTTCTATGGAAAATTTTACCATTTATTTTTGTATATGTCAATCATATTACAAATAAATTTTCCCTTATTTTTCGACATTTTCACGATGTTTCTACCTTCCTTTTATAAAAGTTTTTTCCAGTTTAGTATATTTTTTTTCGTTTTGGCAATACTTAAATTAAACAGAAAATAAAACAATTTTTAGAGGAGGTTTCTATCTATGAAAACTTTACTATCTATTATATGCTCGAAGAAATTAAAAAATGCCTTAATTTTGATAATTTTATTATTTTTTTATATTGGTATTTCTGCTATTTCCTATGCCACTACGGTTTCTTCTGATATTTCCGATAGTGTCTTCCGTTTACATGTTCTTGCCAATAGCGATTCCGAGGAAGATCAAAACTTAAAATATAAAGTAAGAGATGCTTTAATTGCTTATTTAGAAGATATAGCAAAAGATACCTCTTCTAAAGAAGAAGTCATGCAATTGGTAACAAATCATTTGCAAGATTTTGAAACAATTGCCAAGCAAACGATTACGGAAAACGGTTATTCTTATGATGTAACTGTAGAAGTTGGTAATTTTGACTTTCCTACAAAAAATTATGGGGACATTTCCCTTCCTGCTGGATATTACGATGCTTTAAGAGTAAAAATTGGTGAAGCAAAAGGGCAAAATTGGTGGTGTGTCATGTTTCCTCCTTTATGCTTTGTAAATGTTACTTCTGGTATTGTTCCTGAAGAATCTAAAGAAACCATGAAGGAGAATTTGAATGAAGAAGAATATGCTTTAATTAGTAATCAAGACTCTTCTACAGTTCAATTTAAATTTAAACTAATTGAGTGGTTACAAAATACAAATATATTAACTGCAAAAAAATAGTTGTAAAATCATTTATTTTATGATATAAAGATTATGTTAAAAGATAGAATATGAAAATATTCTATTTTTTTGTATGGAATTTTTGTAAATTTATGGGGGTAATTATTTTGGATAAATTAGTCATAAAAGGTGGCACTCGCCTAAAAGGAGAAGTTTCTATTAGTGGAGCGAAAAATGCAGTTCTTGCTTTGCTTCCAGCTACACTTTTAAATGAAGGAGTTTGTACTATCAACAATATACCTAACATCAGTGATGTTAAAATTTTATGTAGTATTTTACAAGAACTTGGTGCGGTTATTACATGGCCTACACCAAATGAAATTACGATTGATACAAGACACCTAATTTCTCACGAAGCTCCTTTAGAAATGACAAGCAAGTTTAGAGCTTCCTACTATTTATTAGGTTCTCTTTTGGGAAGATGCCATGCCGCTACTATAGGACTACCTGGTGGTTGTAACTTAGGACCTAGACCAATTGATCAACATATTAAAGGTTTTGAAGCTCTTGGTGCTAAAGTAGAAGTCACACAAGGTAAAATTGTAGCAAAAGCAAAAAAATTAATAGGCAATCCTGTTTATTTAGATATTGTTTCCGTTGGTGCTACTATCAATATTATGCTTGCTAGTGTTTTGGCTGAGGGAACTACCGTGATAGATAACGCTGCCAAAGAACCTCATGTTGTAGATGTTGCTAACTTTTTAAATACCATGGGAGCAGATATTAGAGGTGCTGGTACGGACATTATTAAAATAAATGGCGTTAAAAAATTACAAAGCAATGTTACTTATTCCGTAGTGCCAGACCAAATTGAAGCAGGTACTTTTATGCTTGCTGCCGTTGCCACTAGAGGTGACCTTGTTATTAAAAACTGTATTCCAGAACATTTAGACTGTTTAACTGCTAAAATTATAGAAATGGGTGGTAATGTAGAAATAGAAGATGATTCTATCCATGTATGGATGAAAGATAGACCCAATAAAGCCATTATCAAAACACAACCTTACCCTGGATTTCCTACGGACTTACAGCCTCAAATTGGTGTATGCTTAGCTATTAGTAATGGTACCAGCATTATTAATGAAAGTATTTTTGAATCTAGATTCCAATACACAGCAGAACTCAATAAAATGGGTGCTAAAATTATTGACCAAGGGAAATCTGCTATTTTTGAGGGAGTAAAAGAGCTATATGGTTCTTCTGTAGAAGCTACGGATTTACGCGCTGGTGCAGCCCTAATTATTGCAGGAATTGTTGCTAATGGTGAAACAAAACTTTCTAATCTAAACCATATTGATAGAGGTTACGAAAACATTGAAGAAAAGTTTAGAAAAATAGGCGCTAATATTGTGCGTATTACCGAAGAAGATTAATCTATAAGCAAAGGATGAAAACTATGTTACAATTTTGTACTTTATATAGCGGTAGTACAGGAAATTGTTCTCTTGTACAAACGCAAGATCAAAAGATTTTGATTGATGCAGGAGAAAGTGCCAAAAAGATAACGGAGGCACTTTCTTCCTTAAATATTGCTCCAGAAGAAATTTCTGGAATCTTAGTTACACATGAACATTCTGACCACGTAAAAGGACTTGGTACTTTTTCTAAAAAATATCATATTCCTGTTTTTGCTAACAAAGAAACTTGGAATGCTATGCCAACGCAACTAGAAAAGGTAGAAAAGGAAAATCAAAAAGAATTTTCTTTTGATTATTTTTCTATTGGAGATATTACGATTCTTCCCTTTTCTATTCCACATGATGCCGCCAATCCATGTGGTTTTAATTTATATTATCAAGATAAAAAAATGAGTATTGCAACAGATATTGGTCATATGAATGATAGTATTATTCACCATTTATCGGACAGTTCTTTTGTATTATTAGAAGCGAACTATGAACCTGAAATTTTAAAATGTTCATCCTATCCTTATTTATTAAAACAAAGAATTGCAGGTCCTAATGGGCATCTTTCTAACGAAGCCGCAGGAAAAACAATTTCTTACTTATTAAACCACGGTCTGCAAAATGTAATGCTGGGACATTTAAGCAAAGAAAATAACTTTCCGGAACTTGCTTATAAATCTGTGGTAGAACAAATTTTAGAAAATCACAGGGAAGAAAAGTCTTATCAATTATCTGTTGCTAGTCGCAGTGCACCTAGTCCTGTGGTATCTATCGGATAAGTAAGAAAAAACGTTATTTTCGCACTTATCTCCAAAGTAAGAAAGGAATACTTTTATTATGATACATATTTCTATTATTTGTATTGGTAAATTAAAAGAAACTTATTTAAAAGAGGCTACCTCAGAATATACAAAAAGATTATCGAAATATTGCAAACTATCTATTGTAGAATTACCAGACGAAAAAATCCCAGATAAAAGTAGTGAGCGTATTTTAGCAGATATCCAAGAAAAAGAAAGTGCTTCTATTTTATCGCATATTCCCAAAGATAGTTATGTAATGGCATTAGATTTAACCGGTAGGCAATATTCTTCTGAAGAATTTGCTACGCAATTAGATAATATTTCTATGCAAAACAGCTCTATCTGTTTTTTAATTGGTGGATCTCTTGGCATGACAAGAGAATTAGTACAAAAAGCAAATAGTTCTATTTGTTTTTCTAAGATGACTTTTCCTCATCAATTAATACGTGTATTTTTGTTAGAGCAAATTTTTAGAGCGTTTAAAATATTACACGGTGAGACTTATCATCGTTAGTATTTATATAAAATTTTGTAGAGGGCAAGAAAAAAGGGGCTTATTTTTTTCAATTTTTTTAGAAGGAAACTTTCACAAGAATAGGGGGACTATTATCATAAGAAAGATTTCTACTTTTTTAACCCTCTACAAAAATAATAACAATTTATTCGGATATTTTTTTAAGAATTCTTTTTGCTAATATTTTTTCCATCGTATATTTGATACAAAAATATAAGAAAAAAAATAATAAGATTGAAAATATCATTTTTGGTTTATCCTCCAAATGCTGTGCTTATCATACAACGCTTTTTCTATTTTGTCAAGAAAAACTTTACGACAAAAAGCCCCAAATAGCTACAGAAATCAACATTCCAGCTAAGTCTCCTAATAGAGAAGCTGCAAGTACAAACTTAATTTTCTTGATTCCTACACAACTCGTATAAATTGCAATGGTATAAAATGTAGTTTCCGTGGATCCCATAAGAGTGGAAGCAATTAGACCAATATGAGAATCTACGCCAAACTTTGTCATAATATCTGTTGCAATTGCTGTAGAAGCACTTCCTGAAATAGGTCTTATTATAGCAAGTGGCATAATTTCACCCGGTATATGAAAAATGTTGGTAATCGGTTTTATCATTTCTATAATAAAATCTAGCACTCCAGAGCTTCGTAATGCCCCTACCGCTACAAAAATTCCAATTAAAGTAGGGATTAAACGAAATACTATTTCTATTCCTTCTTTTGCTCCCTCTAAAAAAGTATCATATACTTTATTTTTCTCTATGAGTCCATAAACAATTATCAATAAAATAACCGTAGGAACTGCAGCTGAGGAAATATATTGAATCATAGACATTATCTCTTCTTCCTTTCTTCTCTCCTAATAAAGCATTTAGTCGCCAATATAGCCACTCCTGCAGCTCCAATGGTTGCTATCCATATAGGGAAAATCACGTAAGAGGGATTGCTAGAGCCTAAAGATGCCCTTATGGCAATAACAGTAGTTGGAATAATTTGTATAGAGGCTGTATTGATGACAATAAACATTGCCATAGAATGAGATACTGTATCTTTCTTAGGATTATCTTTTTGCATCGTCTTCATTGCTTTTAACCCTAGCGGAGTTGCGGCATTTCCTAATCCTAAAATATTGGCAATCATATTGAGCGTAATTTCTTCCTTTGCTTTTTCATTATGCTTTAACTCAGGAAATAAAAACCCAATTGCTGGACGTAGTAGATGTGTCAATTTTTCCATTAGACTAGTTTTTCTCACGATTTCCATCATGCCATTCCAAAGACAAATAGTTCCTAAAAAAGTAATAGAAAGTTGCACAGCGCTTGCCGTAGATTCAAAAATAGAGTTGCTCATTTGCTCTACTCTACCAGTAAATATTCCATACACAAAAGATACAATAATAAAAATAGGCCATAATTTATTTAACATTCTTTTGCTCCCTTACTTCTTTTTAACATCTTATTCTTCCCATTTTGTTTTATGATTATTTTTCTTTCCAGTTAATTCCAAATAACAAAAAATTGTCGAAAAATAATTGTTTTTTTTCCTATTTTTATATTGCCTTTTTACAATATTTGTGATATTATAATAGTAGATTTTTTGTCGAAAAAAGTCGCATAAAGGAGGATAAATATATGAAATCAACTGGTATCATTAGAAAAGTAGATGAATTAGGTAGAGTTGTTATTCCAATAGAAATAAGAAATCAATTTCAAATTGCCGAGAAAGATCCTATTGAAATTTACGTAGATGGTTCTTCTATTATTTTAAAGAAATACGAAAAATCATGTCTATTTTGTGGTAATACAAAAAAACTTTCTAGCTATAAAGGAAAACTAATTTGCAATAAATGCCTAAAACAAATTAGTGAATTAAACAGTAAAGATGCAGAATAAGAAAAAGTGGATTTATTCCACTTTTTTTAATATATATTGGTAAATTTCATTTTTGGGAACGCCTCGTTCCTTTGCAATTTTCTTTATAATTTCATTTTTCGTCAAACCTTGTTTTTCGTAATAAGCATATCTTTCTTCTATGGTTTCTTCATTTTCGCTTTTCTCTTCTTTCTCTGCACTTTTTTCAATTAAAATAATGTGTTCTCCTTTTGGTTCTGGATAGTTTTCTAATATTTCTGAAACAGTCCCTCTTATAAATTCCTCGTGTATTTTAGTTAATTCTCTAGCAATTACAATATACCTATCTCCTAGTATTTCTTGTATATCTTTTAATGTTGTTTGTAATTTATGAGGAGCTTCATATAAAATAACCGTTTTATTTTCTTTTTTTATTTGTTCTAATTTTTCTTTTTTTAATTTTTTATGAATCGATAAAAAACCATAAAAAGCAAATTCCTTTGTATCTAATCCAGAGGCAATTAAAGCATTAATTAGCGCGCATGCTCCGGGAATAGGAATGACTTCTATCCCTTCTTTTAATGCTGCTTTTACCACTTGCTCCCCTGGATCCGATATAACTGGTGTTCCTGCATCAGAAACTAATGCAATATTCTTTCCCATTTTTAATTTTTGCAATAATTCTTCTGTTTTTATTTCTTCGTTATGCCTATGATAACTAATTAATGGCTTTGTTATTTCCAAATGATTTAATAATTTTAAAGTATGTCTGGTATCCTCCGCTGCAATATAATCTACCTCTTTTAAAATACGTATTGCTCTTAAGGTAATATCTTCTAAATTTCCAATAGGCGTTGCTACTAGATATAATTTTCCGTTTTCCATCTTGAACTTCCTCTTTCTTGTTTGATTTTTTCACTAGATATTATTTTAATTTAATTTAATTTAATTTAATTTATTTTATTTTATTTTTATATTTATTTATTTTTATGATAAATTTCTAATATTTCTTTTGTATATTTTCCTTGTTCTGTGTATACATATAAAGGTTTTTCTATGCTTAAAAAAGGTTTTGCATTTTTTACTGCTTTTATTAAAATTAATTTTGGCTCTTCTCCAACATGGGAATGCACAAATCTTAATTTTTTTGGTTCTATTTTATTTTTTCGTAATTCATATAAAATATCCACCAATCGTTCTGGTCGATGCACCATATAAAGTTCACCTTTATCTTTTAATAGTTGAAAACTAATTTTTATAAAATCTTCTAAATTAGCATATATTTCATGCCTAGCTATTCTTTTAGAAATATTTTCATTTTTTAATCCTGTTTCTCCTTTTTTATATGGTGGGTTTGTTACAATAACATCTACACTCGCTTTTTCTATGGTAATTTCTTTTATATTTTGTGGTATAATTTCTATTTTATTTTCTAAATGATTTAAGACAACACTTCTTTGTGCCATTTCTGCCATATCTTCTTGTATCTCTATACCATATATTTTTTTTGCCTGTGTTTTCGCAGATAATAAAATAGGTAATATTCCTGTCCCTGTACCTAAATCTACTACTATGGATTCTTTTTTTATATTTTTTG
>CALXAS010000020.1 GCA_944386315.1 uncultured Clostridia bacterium
AAATGGAAGATAATCGAGGAAAATGGCAAAAAACACGTGTTGACAGAAGATTTAGAGTTACATATAATAGAATTACCCAAAATAAAGAAAATGCAGGAAACAAAAGAAAATAGCAAACTACTAAAATGGCTAAAATTCTTAGAAAATCCTGAAAGTGAAGAGGTGGAAATATATATGAAGGAAAATGTAAATATGAAAGAAGCAAGAACTAAATTAGAAGGAATTAGTGAAGATGCAAGAATGCAGAGAATAGCAGAACTAAGAGAAAAAGCTATATTAGATGAGAAAGAGGCAAAATATACAGGGTATATGAATGGACTAGAAGAAGGTAGAAAAGATGGAAAAGAATTAGGATTGAAAGAAGGAAGAAAAGAAGGAAGACAAGAAGGGATAAAAGAAGGCAGAAAAGAAAGCATAGAACAAATTGTTCGTAAAATGAAAAAGGCCAAATTTAGTATGGATACGATTAAAGAAATAACAGGATTAACAGAAGAAGAAATAGAAAAAATTGAATAATCCGCCATAACGGATAGTAAAAACAAAATCCATATAAGAATGTACCAAGAAGAAAAAAGCTATAGCGGACAAACTAAAAAGAAGTATAGAGTATGATACCAATTGAATGGTAAAATACTCTATACTTTTTAATTTTTACTATTTTGTGCAAATTTTTTCAATTTCTCGTAAGCTAAATAATTAATACTACCAGCAGGGAATTTTCCATTTGCATCTTTTTTGCCAGCTGGAACTCCAGTTAAAATTTCAATACCTTCTTCAATTGTAGAAACCGTATAGATATGGAATAACTTATTTTTTACGGCATCTGTTACTTCTTCTGATAAATTTAAGTTTTCTATATTTTGAACAGGAATAATAACACCATGAGAACCATCTAGTCCTCTCATTTTGCATACTTGGAAAAATCCTTCTATTTTATCATTTACGCCACCAATTGGTTGGATTTCACCTTTTTGGTTTACAGAGCCAGTTACAGCAATTGATTGATTAATAGGAATACCAGAAAGGCTAGACAAAATAGCATATAATTCTGTACTAGAAGCACTATCTCCATCTACACCATTGTATAATTGTTCAAAACAAATACTAGCTGTAAGAGATAGGGGAATATCTTGTGCAAACATTTCTCCTAAATAGCCACTCAAAATAAGGACTCCTTTAGAATGAGAAGAGCCAGATAATTCTACTTCTCTTTCTACATTTACGATGCCAGATTTCCCTGTATAGGTATTGGCTGTAATTTTGACAGGTTTTCCAAAAGTATAATCACCGATAGTCATAACAGTAAGACCGTTAATTTGTCCTGTCACAAAGCCTTTAGTACTAATTAAAAGAGTGTTTTTTTCTATCATTTCCATATATTTAGCATCATATTTTTTTACTCTTTCAACTCTCTGTTCAAGTGCTTTATTCACGTATTCTGCAGTTACAACTTTCTTTTTGTCCATTCTAGCCCATGTAGCAGCTTCACCAACGATTTGAGATAAATCATTAAAACGAGTAGATAATTTTGTTTTATCATCTGCTAATTTAGAAGCATATTCTACTACTTTAGCAACAGCAGTTCTATCTAATGGTGGAAGTTCTTCTTGCTCACAAAATCCATGAATGAAACGTGCTAATTTGTTCATATTTTCTACAGTCATTGGTGCATCATCTTCAAATTCTACTTTGATTTTAAATAGTTTTCTAAAATCGCTATCCATAGCAAGTAAGGTTTGATAAATTGCTTCATTTCCTATAATAATTACTTTAATATCTAAAGGAATAGGTTCTGGTTTTAAAGAAATCATTACCATAGAAGAGCGTTGATCTGCTGTATTCTCAATGGATAATTCTTTAATACGAAGAGCTTTTTTCAAAGATTCATAGCAAATACCATTAGCCACTAAATCCTTTGCTTGAAAGATAATGTAACCACCATTTGCCATATGCATAAGGCCAGGTTTTAACATAGTGTAATCCGTTTTTAAAGAACCGTAATAGTTTTCATATTCTAATTTACCAAAAATATTGTGGTAGGAATAGTTAGAGTCCATAATAACAGGAGCACCCTCACGATTGCTATTATCTACAAAAAGGTTTACTCTGTAATTCAACCAAGGTTTTGGAGTTTCTATTCTAGGTCCTGTAGTAGGAACTTTTGTGGTATCTTCTTCTTTGGCTACATAAGCAGGAATATTTTTTAAGATATCTTGTTTAATAGCATTTAAAAATTGGTTTATTTTTTTATTTCTTTTATATTTTGTTTTAATGTAATTAATATGAGAATTTACGGTAAGAAGTGCAATATTCGATTGCCATTCTTCTATTTTTTTGTCAGAGGCTCTTTCTATTTCTTTAATTTTTCCAATAACCTCCATAATTTGTTGTTGAACAATGGTAGATTTTTCTTCAAATTCCTTTTTAATAGCATCATCTAATTTATCAAATTCTTCTTCTTCAATGGTTTTGCCATTCATCATAGGCATCATATAAATACCATTTTGAGCTGTTTTTACTTGAAATCCATGCTTTTCCGATTCATGATTTAATGCCTCTAAAAGACTTGCTCTTTTTTCTTCAAATTCCTGCTTGATAAGTGTTTTTTCTTTTTCAAAGTCATCATTATTAAAAGTTTTTCTAATATCGGTGCGGATTTCTTTGATAAAGGTATCCATAGTTTCTTGAAATTCTTTTCCTTGACCAGCAGGTAAGGAAACGGCAATAGGCTCATTCGGATTTTCAAAATTATAAATATAGCACCAATCATTTGGCGTTTTCATTTTTTTAGAAATACGGTCTAAATAGTTTTTGGTATACATGGTTTTTCCAACGCCACTAGGTCCTTCTATGTAAATATTGTATCCTTTAATATCTACATTAACTCCGAATTCTAGAGCTTTAATTCCTCTGTCTTGACCAATACCAGTATCGATAGAAGTAAGTTCTGAAGTATCTGCAAAGGTAAAAACAGAAGGGTCGCAGATTGTTCTTAAATCTTGATAAGATAATTCATTTTTCTTTTTCATTGGTTTCTCCTTTTTTATATATTTTATATCATAAGCATTCTTACTTAAGAAAGAGAAAGAGCCATTATAATGGCGTCATCTCCATTGCGATAATAGTTTTTACGAATGCTAATTTTTTGAAATCCCATTTTTTCATAAAGATGAATAGCGATGGTATTTGTACTTGCCACTTCTAAAGTAATATGCTTGCATTTTTTCTCTTTAGCCTTAGAGATGAGATAAGTAAGAAGAAGCTTGGCAAATCCTTTTTTTTGATAATCTGCTCTCGTGACAATGTTCATAAGGTCTACTTCATCCAAAATAATTTTGATACCACCTAAAGAGATAGGTTCATCTTGATAAAATAGAATATAATAACTAGAATTAGTATTCCCCAATTCTTCTTCCCATATAGCATAAGTCCAAATATTGGGAAAATTTTTTTCAAAATCTTGTTGCAGTGCTTCTAAATGATGAGGCTGCATGGGTAAAATGTGAATATCTGATGCATCCATTTCTTATTTTTCTCCTTCTAAAGCTCTTTCTGCTTGAGATTTTCTTAAATAAAGAGGTACTAAAGTATTAGAGTCGCCATAATGCCCATCTTGGTAATAATAAAAAGCACATCTGGCAATGCTTACACTAGTTTGCCTGTGGAAGGCATCTGTTACAAAACTACATTTTTTTATGGTTTCCTGAATTCTATATTGATAGTGAGAAGCACCATCGCCAACTAATATAACAGGCTTATCTAACTTCTTTAATTCTTCAATTACCTCTGTAATGGTCTTTGCTTCTAGTTTACTAGCAGGAATATGTCCTTTTTTATGGTCTTTACTATCTTGAAATAAACCATAATATACATTCTCATTTTTGGCATCAATTAAACTACAAATATAGTGTTCTTCTTCATTAAAATAAGATGCCTCTACATTGCACGCTAAAGCTTCCAAAGAATTTATGCCAACTACTGGAATTTGCAAACTATCTGCAAAAGCTTTGATAGTAGCAATTCCTATACGAATGCCAGTAAAAGAACCAGGTCCAATGCAACAAGCAAGTAAATCCATATCTTCTAACCTAAGATTGGTGTTTTTTAGGACAGTATCTATCATAGGCATTAATTTTTGAGAATGTGTTTTGCTGTCTTCTAATTCTTTTTTATATAGTAATTTTTCATCTTCTGTAATACATACAGAGCAAATAGAAGATGAAGTATCAATTGCTAAAATTTTCAATAAAAAGACCTCCTTTTACAACGTTATTCTATCCTAATCTACAAAATTTGTAAACGGTTTTTGAGAAAAAAATGCAATTTAGGGACGTTCCTTAAATTGCATTTTTTCAACACTTAAAATTCTTTCCTCTTCCTTTTCGGCATTTTTTTGGAAAGTTATTTTGTAATAAGTTTTTGGTAAGATGGGTTCTATTAATTCTCCCCATTCTATTAAGCAGACACCCTGTTCTAAATACTCTTCTCCGCCCATAGCATAGAATTCGTCTATATCTTCTAGTCGGTAAACATCAAAATGATAAATAGGGAAATTCTTTGTATGATATTCATTTACTATGGTAAAAGTAGGACTAGAAATTTCGTTTTCTAATCCAAAATAGCTTAAAATTCCTTCTGTAAATTTAGTTTTACCGGATCCTAGCTCTCCAGTAAGAATAACAACATTTCCAATTTGTAAATCTTTTGCAAAATTCTTAGCAAATGCTATGGTATCTTTTTCTGATTTTGATATAAATTTTTCCAATTTATAAACTCCTTTAATTTATGATTGAATAAAATTATTTTACAGCAAATTTGTTGATTTGTAAAGGATAAATTGGAGGCATGTCCCAGAAATGTCAGGGATAAGTGGGACATTCTAAGAATAATGTCGAAAATGATGGAAATAAGAAGGTAAAAAATGCTTGACAATTCAAAACAAATGTTTTATAATACTAACAGGTGTTGTAAATGGAGAGAGAAATTTTACATGTAGATGTCAATAATGCTTTTTTATCATGGACAGCAGTAGAGAGGTTAAAAAAAGGAGAAACGTTGGATATTAGAACAATACCTGCTATTATCGGAGGAGATGAAGCGCAAAGAAAAGGTGTTGTTCTTGCCAAAAGTCCCATTGCTAAGCAATTTGGGATACAAACGGGAGAACCTATCTATTTTGCAAGAAAAAAATGTCCGTCTATTCAGATTTTTTCCAGTAACTTTTCTGTATATCGCACTTATTCTAATGCATTATATCAAATATTATTAGAATATACTAATAAAATTGAACGTTTTTCCATTGACGAATGTTTTATGGATATGACGGGATTTATTCCTAAAGGAAGAAATTTATTAGAAATTGCTTATGAGATTAATAAAAGAGTAAAAGAAGAGTTAGCCTTTACCGTAAATGTGGGAGTAGCACATAATAAATTACTAGCCAAAATGGCATCGGATTTTCAAAAACCAGATAGAGTACATACTTTGTTTGAAGAAGAAATTCCTACAAAAATGTGGACTTTGCCAGTAGGAGAGTTATTTATGGTAGGGAAAAAAAGTCTGCCAAAATTACAAAAAATGGGCATCAAGACGATTGGAGACTTAGCACACAAAGAAGAACAAGTAATGGTAAAAACTTTTGGTAAATTTGGAAAAATGATATGGGAATATAGCAATGGAATAGATAATAGTCCTGTTTGTTTTGAAGAAGAAAAGCCAAAAGGCATTGGAAACTCCATTACGCTTCCCTATGACTATGCCAATCTAGAAAAAATAGAAGAAGTATTAATGGCATTAGTAGAGCAAGTTACGTACCGTTTACGTATACATCATATGTATGCACAAGTGGTGAATGTGCAAATCAAAACAAATGAATTTAAAGTTTTTTCGCATCAAAGAAAATTAGATATGCCAACAGATAGCACTAAAGAGATAGGAGAAGAGGCAAAGAAATTATTAAAAGAATTATATAAAGGCACACCTATTCGTTTAATAGGAGTAAGAGTAGATAATTTATGTGAGACAGAAGAAATACAACTTTCTTTATTTGCAAAAGACAAAGATGATAAACAAAAGAAACTAGATGATGTAGTAGATGGACTAAAACAAAAATATGGTTACGAAAAGGTGACAAGAGCAACGAATCTGCAAAATAAATTTAAGTTTAAAGAAGAATAAAAAACTCTTGCATGAAAAAGAAAGAATGATATAATAAAGAAAAAATAGAAAAAGGAAATGAAACAAATGGCAGTTATCATGGATGGAAAAGCACTAGCCCAGAAAATAAGGTTAGAAGAAAAAGAAAAAGTAGAAAAATTAAATCAAAAAGGAATTTATCCTAAATTAGCAGTGATTATGGTAGGAGAGGACAAGGCATCTAAAGTATATGTAAAAAATAAAAGTAAAGCTTGCACAGAAGTAGGAATTTCTTATGAAGAATTTTTGCTACCAGAAAATACTACTATGGAAAAACTATTGCAAACCATAGAAATGCTAAATAAAAGGGAAGATATCCATGGAATTTTATTGCAAAGTCCTATTCCTAAACATTTAGATATTCTTACTGCTTTTGAAAGCATTGATTTTAGAAAGGATGTAGATGGATTTCACCCTATTAATATAGGAAGGTTGGCTTTAAATAGGCAAACTTTCATTTCTTGCACACCACATGGCGTGATGAGGCTTTTAGAAGAATACCATGTAGAAGTTGCGGGAGCAAATGTAGTAATTGTGGGAAGAAGCAATATAGTAGGTAAGCCTTTAGCACAGTGCATGCTAAATAAAGATGCTACCGTTACCATTTGTCATTCTAAAACAAAGGACTTAAAAGAACTAACGAAAAAAGCAGATATTATTGTTATGGCAATAGGAAAAGCAAATTTTTTAACAGCCGATATGATAAAACAAAATGTAGTAGTAATAGATGTAGGAATTAACAGGTTAGATACAGGAAAGTTAGTGGGGGACGTAAATTTTCCAGAAGTATCTCAAAAGGCTAGCTATATTACACCTGTTCCAGGGGGAGTGGGTCCAATGACAATTGCTATGTTAATTCACAATGTAGTAGTAGCTAGTAAGTATTTAAATGGAATAGAATAAATAGAAAAAAGGGGCTTTATAAAATTTTAGTCTCTTTTTTTGTAACTATGCCTCTTTCGTTATGGAAAAAGAGAAGAAAGAGGTTATATGGAAGAATTAAAATATTGGGTTTGGCTTGTAAGTATTTTAAGCATAGGAAGTAGAAAAAAACTAAAATTATTAGAGTATTTTAAAACTCCAAGCAGATTATGGAAGGCAAAGAAAGAAGAACTGATGCAGGTAGAAGGAATAGGAGAAAATTCTGCAGAGGCAATATTACAAAGTAAACATGAAAGAGAAATGGTTAGAACTTTAGAAAAAATACAAAAAGAAAATATAGAAATGATTACAGTAAAAGATAGAGAATATCCTTTAAAACTACACCAACTATATGACAAGCCAATTGCTTTATTGGTAAAAGGGGATAAAAAAATATTAAAGGAATTTTCAATGGCTATGATAGGTTGCAGAAAAAATACAATTTATGGAGAAATGGTGGCAAGGAGTTTAGCTAAAAGAATGGCACAAAATGCAATTGTTACGGTAAGTGGATTGGCAGTAGGAATTGATAGCTTTTGTCATTTGGGTACTTTAGAGGGAAAAGGAAAAACAATTGGAGTAATAGGAAGTGGATTTGACTATTTTTATCCGAAAGAAAATCAAAAGTTAGCAGAGAGAATACTGGCAGAAGGTGGATGTTTGGTATCAGAATATTTACCAGACGAAAAACCAGATAAGTTACATTTTGTGGCTAGAAACCGTGTTATTAGTGGACTGGTAGATGGAGTAGTAGTAATAGAAGCACAGGAGAAAAGCGGTACTATGCTTACTGTAGATTTTGCACTAGAACAAGGCAAAACAGTATTTGCAGTTCCAGGTAACATCAACAGTGTATGTAGCAGGGGAACCAATGAATTAATCAAACAGGGAGCAAAAGTATTAACGGATTGGGAAGATATTGTAGAGGAATATCCATTAAAATTCTTGCATGAGAAAAAGCCTTTTGATATAATGAGCAAAAAGGGGAGAAAAACATAGGAGAAGAGATGGTAGAAGAAAAAACAAGAGAAATACTAAAAGAAGAGGAAATTATAAGAAAAAAGAAGAAAAAGAATATATCTTTATATACCATGTATCGATGCTTTTCATGGGATTTGCTATTTTATTATGCAATTATCTACTTGTTTTTAACAATAGAAAAAGGGCTTTCGCCTGCGCAATATATGCAATTTGATGCGTTTTACGTGTTGTTTAAGTGTGGCATGCAAATTCCTTGTACTATGCTAATTGGAAAGATAGGGAAGAGAAATAGTTTGGTGATTGCTAATTTTGTGCTAGCAATGCATCTGCTAGTCATTATTTTTTCACAAAGCTTTATAGACTTGTTACTTTCACAAGTTTTTTGTGCATTTGCATTTGTTACGAAAGCAACGTGTGAAAGTGATATGCTTTATGATGCCTTGGAACATAATGAAAAAAGAGGAGGCATTTTTAGCAAATTAGATGGAAGAGCTATGTCCATTTATTATTACCTAGATGCTGTTTCAGCAGTTCTTTCTGGTTTCTTTTTTGTTGTAAATGCGTATATTCCAATGGTAATTTCTTTTGTAATAGCGTTTATATCCTTTATTGTATCTACAAAATTTGAAGATATAGAAGTAAGGAAGAAAGTAACGATAAAAGAAGAAATGAAAAGTATCCGTTATGCCTTTCGTGGAATATTCCATTCTAAGCGATTAAAAAGTTTGCTGGTTTTTAATGGAATTTTTGTGGCTATACTAAGAATTCTACAAACTTTGAGAAACACAATTTTAACGGAGATAGGAGTAGAGGAACAGTATTTTGGTGTGATTTTTGCTATTTTAGGCATTATATCTGGTATTGCAACTAGAAACCAGGGAAGAATTCATAATAGATTTCGCAATAAAACACTTGCTTTTTTATCTATACCAACGGCTTGCTCTTGTTTAGTGATAGGACTTTGTTTATTTTTCCATTTACCAATACAAATGATGTATGTTATTGTAGCAATAGGCTTTATCATACAATATATAGCCAAAGGGCCTTACTATGTTTTAATAAAACGATATTTTAATAATTTTACTACAAGCCAAAAAAGAGTAAAAATTGCAACAGCAAATAACATTATGGAAAACGCGATTGCAGCTATTTTAGTATTTGTAGCATCTTATGTATTAGAAGTGGCACCAATTTACGATTCCGTAGTAATGATAGGGTGTTTAGCAGTAGGAGGTGTAGTATTATGGTTAGACCATATGAGAGGTAGAGTAGGCCTAAAAATGGAAGAGTATAGTAAGAAAGAAATAGCGTAAGAAAATAAATAGAAAAATCCAAAGAAATTGTTTGACAAAATTCAAAAGTTATTCCATAATAGTAAGTGAAAAAATACAAGGGAAAAAATCGTATAAATTACAAAGGAGGAAAAGAAAAAATGTATGTATTTAATAAAATAACGGTAAATCCACAATTACCTAAGAGAATAGATAGATTAAGTGAAATTGCAAATAACTTATGGTGGTCTTGGAATACAGAATTTTTAAGACTATTTAAGAAAATAGATAGAGATTTATGGGAAACGGTAGAAAAAAATCCTGTAAAATTTTTAAAGCTAGTAGAACAAGAAAGATTAGAAGAAGCAGCAAAAGATAATGAATTTTTACGTGATTATGATAAAATGGTAGATAATTTTGATGGTTATCGTAATGCGAAAAACACATGGTTTTCTAGAAATTACCCAGATAATAGGGAAGATTTAATTGCCTATTTTTCAGCAGAATATGGATTAGATCAAATCTTACCAATTTATTCAGGAGGATTAGGTATTTTATCGGGAGATCACTTAAAATCAGCAAGTGATTTAGGTCTTCCTTTAGTGGCTGTAGGATTATTATATAAAAATGGTTATTTCCACCAAAAAATAGATGGATATGGTAACCAAGAAACAGAATATAGAAGTATTGATGTGGGAATGCTTCCTATTCAAAAAGTAAAAGATGCAGCAGGACAGGATTTAATGTTATTTGTAAAGTTCCCAAAAAGAAGATTATATCTAAAAGTATGGAAAATTAATGTGGGTAGAGTGGAATTATACCTATTAGATTCTGATATAGAAGAAAATGCAGAAGAATATAGAAATATCACTACTACGTTATATGGTGGAGACCAAGAAATGCGTATTAGCCAAGAAATTGTACTAGGCATGGCAGGAGTACATTTACTAAAAGCACTAGGACTAAAACCAACCGTATATCATATGAACGAGGGACATTCTTCTTTTCTACTTTTAGAATTAATCAAAGATGTCATCAAAGAAAAAAAAGTTTCTTTTGATATAGCAAGAGATATTGTATCTTCTAAAACCGTATTTACAACACATACACCAGTGCCTGCAGGAAATGATATTTTTCCAGTAGAATTAGTAGAAAAATATTTTAAAGATTACTGGGATAGATTAGGTATTACTAAAGAAGAGTTTATGCATTTAGGTATGCCACCAGAGAGAAAGACAAATCAAGGTTTTAATATGGGAATTTTGGCACTAAAAATTGCTGGTAAAAAGAATGGTGTTAGTAAATTACATGGAGCAGTTTCTAGAGAATTATTTGATGATGTGTGGCCTAATATTGCAGCAGACGAATCTCCAATTACTTATGTAACAAATGGAATTCATACTTGTTCATGGCTTGCACCTGACCTAAAAAAACTATATAATGAATATTTAGCTCCATATTGGCAAGACGGAATTTATAAAGATGAAACATGGAATAAGATACAAGACATTCCAGATGGAGAATTATGGCAAAATCATATTATTAGAAAACAAAAACTAATAGAAGTGATTAAAGAAAATGTAACGAACCGACTAAGAAGATGTAACTATTCTTATCATGATATTAATGATATCCTTTCTAAATTAGACCCAAATGCTTTAACAATTGGATTTGCTAGAAGATTTGCTACTTATAAAAGAGGAACATTACTTTTTAGGGATTTAGAAAGAATTACACAAATTGTGAATCAAGAAGGAAGACCAGTACAAATTGTGATTGCAGGAAAAGCACATCCAGCAGATAAAGAAGGACAAGATTTAATTAGATACATCCATGAAATATCCATGAAACCACAATTTAAAGGAAAAGTATTTTTACTAGAAAACTATAATATTGCCATGTCTCGTTATTTAATTAGTGGTGTAGATGTGTGGCTAAACACTCCAAGAAGACCAATGGAGGCATCTGGAACGAGTGGACAAAAAGCTTCTGTAAACGGCGTATTAAACTTTAGTATTTTAGATGGATGGTGGGCAGAAGGATACAACCAAGAAAATGGTTGGGCTATTGGAACGAATAAAGATTATGATAATTATGATATACAAGATAATGATGATAGTCAAAGCATTTATCAAATACTAGAAAATAAAATTATACCTACTTATTATGATAAAGACCCAAATGGTATTTCACACGAATGGATTAAATTAATGAAAAATTCTATTATATCTACAGGAGGAAAATATAGTACCGCAAGAATGTTAGTAGACTATATTACCAAACTATATATGCCACTTGCTAATCTATATCATGATTACTATACTAATTTAGATGAAGTAACTGCCTATGAGAGTTGGAAACAGGAAATGTACCAAAATTGGGATGATATTGTGATTACAGAAGAAAATAATGTAGACAATATTACCATAGATGCGGGAAATAAAATTACAGTAACTTGCAAAGTAAAATTACCAAATATTTCTCCAGAACATATAGAAACACAAGTATATTATGGAAAAATCCGTGAAAATGGAATGGTAGAAAAAATTGATGTCATTCCAATGAAACTAATAGAAGAAAATGCAGAAGAAAAAGAATATCGCTATGAAGCAAAAATAGAATTAACAACAGGAGGAGATTATGGCTACACATTTAGAGTAATGCCAAAGCATGAAATGCTATTAGATGCGGAAAACTTAGATTTAGTAAAATGGATTACAAAATAATAAGCAAAAAGCTTAGTGAGATTTAATTAAAATTCTCCTAAGCTTTTTTTGTTTCTTTAAAAGGCTTTTAAATAGTGCTTAATCCATAATACTCACGAATAGTGAGCTTTACGTCCTTATAATAAGGCATCAAATATTCCAGGCAATCGTAGAATTCACCAGAGAATTTGTTGTTTTCCTTATCAAAAAGAAGTACAAAAAGAGGTCTCTTTTGATTTTCTTCCTGCAAGTGAGAAGTAACTGTTGTAGAGTTACTTAGCCGATGCTTAAATAAATAGCAGGCGGCCTTTACAACGGAAGAATATTCATCTTCAAGCAAATGAATATGCACTCCAAGTTCTTTAGTATTAAGGATGATACGGTTTTTTTCCATAAGCCTTCTCCTTTACAAAAAAACGTATATTAACAATTACATAATATAGATTAACACAAATAACACAAAAATGCAAGATATACTTAAAAAACTACTTGAAACCGAAGCTTTTAAGTGATATAATAAACCATGTTTTAAGAAGAAAAAGGGAGGAAAACAAGGTGAGAAAAACAAAAATAGTATGTACGATAGGACCAGCAACAGCAGATGTAGAAACATTAAAAGAAATGATAAAAGCAGGAATGAATGTAGCAAGAATTAACTTTTCACATGGAGGGTATGAAGACCAACAAAAGCCTTTTGTAGAGGCAGTAAAAAAAGCAAGAGAAGAGATGGGAGAGCCAGTAGCACTTCTTTTAGATACACAAGGACCTGAAATAAGAACAGGAAAATTAGAAAATGCACCTGTTATGTTAAAAGCAGACGATGTTTTTACATTAGTAAACGAAGATATTGTAGGGAATAAAGAAAGAGTAAGTGTTAGCTATAAAGAATTATATAAAGATATCCATATAGGAGCACAAATATTAATAGATGATGGAAAAATAGAATTAGAAGTAATCAGAGTAGATGGTAAAGATGTAGTTTGCAAAGTAACCAATGGAGGAGAATTAGGCAATAGAAAAAGTATTAATTTGCCAGGTACTCATGTAAATTTACCAGCATTAAAAGACAAGGATATACAAGATTTGAAAGACGGTTGTCGTGTAGGATTTGATTATATAGCAGCATCTTTTGTAAGATGTGCAGACGATGTAAAAAACATTAGAAAAGTATTAGATGATAATGGTGGAAAAGATATCAAAATTATTTCTAAAATTGAAAATCAAGAAGGAATAGATAACTTCAAAGAAATTTTAGAAGTAAGTGATGGTGTTATGGTAGCACGTGGTGATATGGGAGTAGAAATACCATTAGAAGAAGTACCAATTGTGCAAAAGAAATTTATTCAAGAATGTAACAAAGCGGGAAAAATTGTTATTACAGCAACACAGATGTTAGATTCTATGACCACAAATCCAGCACCAACAAGAGCAGAAGTAAGTGACGTAGCTAATGCTATTTTTGATATGACTGGAGCAATTATGCTATCCGGTGAAAGTGCTATGGGAAAATATCCTGTACAATGTGTGAATGTTATGAATAGAATTGCAGGAGCAGTAGAAGGATATATAAAATATTGGAAAAGATTTACCAAGAGAGAAAATCTTTTGGAAGAACAAAATTATGAGTTTAAGTTAAATCATAGCGTAGTGGCTACAGCTATGGAAATGAAAGCAAAGGCTATTTTTGCTTATACACAAACAGGAGATACACCAAGAACAATTGCAAGCTTTTCACCAGGATGTCCAGTATATGCATTAACTTCTAACGAAAAAACTTATCGTCAGCTTTCTTTAACTTGGAATACAACACCTATTTTAGTAAAAGGAAAAGAGACACCAGATGAGATAATAGAACAAGGAATTGAAGAAGTGAAAAAACTAGGTTATGTACAAGAAGGAGATGTAGTTATTTTAGCAGGAGGTGCTTCTATTTTATCTACACATTCAGGTGCCATGAATAGAACTATTGGAGGAATTTTAAAAATATAAGGAAAAAAGTACAAATACAAGGAAGGTATTTGTACTTTTTTATATATTAGGAAAGTAAAGCAATTTGTTTTAAATTTAAATAAAAAATGAAATTTTATGAAAAGTACTTGCG
>CALXAS010000021.1 GCA_944386315.1 uncultured Clostridia bacterium
CTACAATTTCTTCTGCTGTAGTAAAAGGATTGTCTGATTGTACAGCCATATCTGTTCTTCCTATTAGATTCATAACCGCTATTTTCTTTTCTCCTCGTTTAAAAATAGCATACCCTTTTCCAATCACTCCTTTGGAGTAATTGGCAGGTCTAATCAAAATAGGGTCATCTATAAATTCAAAAATATCTTTCTTACCCCATGTATGATTTCCCATTGTAATGGCATCTATTTTCATTTCTTTTAATTCACCAAATATTTTTTTCGTAATGCCCATTCCTCCTGCTGCATTTTCTGCATTTACTATCACAAAATCAATTTCGTGTTTTTGCTTTAACTGGGGAAGGTTCTCTTTTAATTTTTTTACTGCTGCTTCCCCTACAATATCTCCTATGACTAATATATTCATTTTTTCGCTCCTTATATTTTAATTTTTCATGTATATTTTTTCTTTTTTCTGTATAGAATAGAACAAAAACCAGAGAGGAGAGAATTCTATGAAAAAAGAAAGAATTTATGAAATTGTAAAAAATAAACAAATTGAAGAAATTTATTATCATGATGAACCTGTTTGGGTACAAGAAGTAAAAGATGATGTTGCTACCATTGGTTTCTTAAGCCACCCCGAGGTCAAAGATGTTTACATTACTGAATTATATGAATAGGATACCCTATAAACAGTCCTGTTTCTATTACTCCAACAATTTGTTTTAAGTCTTTTTCTAAAGAGGAAGGAATTTCATCAAACCAAGCATGCAAAATATAATTTCCGTTATCGGTAATAAATTTTGTTTGTACTTTTCTTGTTCGTTGGCTTGGTATTTCTTCCTCTTGATAACGCCATTCTACTTTTTTTGCTCCTAATTCTTTTACCTTTTCTAGTACGTAATTTGCCGCTCTTTTTTCGCACTCTATGGGAATAGGATGTTTTTCACCTAATCTATCTACTCTTTTAGAGCTATCTATTAGAATATAATTTTCTTTGCTATTTACCATGTTTAATTTTTCTCTAAACATGGCTGCTCCCATTCCTTTTATCATATTGCCTTGACCGTCTACTTCATCTGCTCCATCAAAACACCAATCAGGAGTTTCGTTTTCTAAACTAGTAACAGGTATTTCTAATTCTTTGCATAGATTTTCTATTACATCAGAAGTAGGAATTGCTTTTATATGCAATCCCTCTTCTTTTACTTTTTTTCCTATCGCCAAAGTAGTTAAGTAAGAGGTGGTTCCCGAACCAAACCCAATAATTTCTCCTTCTTTTACTCTTTCTGCCATCTTATTGGCTAATTTTTCTTTTTCTTCTTTATGTTCTATATGCTCTGCTTGTTTCCATCCTATCACGTGTATTTCCCCTCTTTTCTTTATTCTATACTTTTTAAACTCTCTATCATATCAATTTTCTTTAAAGCAAAATAGGTAACAATATTTACGATAATGGTAAATGCAATAGTAATTAATGCGGCAAACACATAACTTTGTGGCAAGATATCTTTTGTAAAACGTAACATATCTATTTCACAAGTACCCATAATAAAGTAACTTAAGAAATATCCTCCTGCTAAACCTAACAGAATGCCTATCATTGTCAAGATTACAGTTTCTCTGGATACATACTGATAAACTTCTTTATCGTAAAAACCTAATACCTTAATAGTAGCCAGTTCTCTTACTCTCTCACTAATATTTACATTTGCTAAATTATATAGTACCACAAAAGCCAGTAATCCCGCTGATACAATTAAAATAACTACTACATAATTTAAAGAATACATCATATCTTCCATAACAGTTTGTATACTAGAAATAAATATAGTAGAGGATACCCCATTTTTTGCTAATAATTCTTTGGATAGTGTATTTTCTTGTTCCTCACTTAGTCCCTCATATTGTAAAAACAATACATTTGTCTCATAAGTTCCATATAAACTCTCATACATCTGCTTTGACATATACACATAATGGGAAATGTAATTTTCTACAATTTGTGCTACTTCTACTTGTACTTCTTCATCTTCACTGTTTCTTAGAGTAACCGTATCTCCCACTTTTGCTCCTATTAGTTCTGCCACCTTATCTGTAATAACTATTTTATCTTCTGGCAAAGTAACTTTTTCTTCTGTTGCTACATCATTTAGTGAAATTACTTTTTCCAATTCTTCTTCACTATCTGGCACGATAATTTGTATATCTTCTTGGCCTGAATCTTTCTGCAAAGTTCCTCCTGCCATATATGTCTCTACTACCTGTGTTACACCTTGCTTTTCTTTTATTGTTTGTATTAATTCTGCTATTTGTTCCTCTGTTAATGCATTTTTTAAACTGACTTGCATATCATAATGAAATACTTTTTCATATTGATCTGGAAGTAGCGCAGAAATAGCATCTTTTATTCCAAAACCTGTTAAGATTAAAGCGGTACATCCTGCAATTCCTATAATGGTCATAAAAAATCTTTTTTTATAACGGAAGATATTTCGAATGGTTACTTTTCTAGAAAAATTTAATCGCTTCCATATAAATGGAATTTTCTCTAACAAAACTCTTTTACCTGGTTTTGGTGCCTTTGGTCTCATTAACTCTGCTGGTGTTTGTCTTAGCGTTTGTACTGTTGTTAATGCAGTGGCCCCTATAATACAAATACTTGCTAATCCTAAGCCCATAATAGCATAGTACCAATTAAAGGTAATCACAAAATTCGTTATAGTGTACATCATGCTATACATAGACCAAATAATATTCGGTAATAGGTAAAAACCTACCATCATTCCTAAAATGCCACCAATAATACAAGCTAGACTCGCATACAAAATATATTTGCTTGCTATTTGAAATTTGTTATATCCCAATGCTTTTAGCGTTCCTATTTGTACTCTTTGCTCTTCTACCATTCTCGTCATAGAAGTAAGCGAAATTAAAGTAGCAATTACAAAAAATACAATTGGAAATACTCTTCCTAAATTTTCTATATTCTCTGTATCCTTAATAAAGCTACTATAACCGCTATTACTATTTCTGTCTAATATATACCAAGTTGGCCTTTCAATTTCTGCAATTTTCTCTCTAGCATCAATTAATTCTCCTTCAGCCTCTGCAATTTTTGTATTAAATTCTGCCTGTTTTTCTGCTAATGTTTGTTCTCCTTCTTGCAATTCTACTTCCGCATTCTCTATTTCTTTTTGAGCCTCACTTAATTCTCTTTGTGCTTTTGCTTGATTGGTTTCATATTGTGCTCGACTGGTTTGCAATGTCTTCTTTGCTTGTTCCAATTGTGCTTTTCCTGTCTCTAATTCTGTTTGTATGCTTTGTATTTGTGTTTCTATTTGTGTAATAGCAGTTTGTAAGGTTTGTTTTTGTGTTTCTGCTTCTTTTTGTTGCTCTGTTAAAGCTTCTTTTTGTGCTTGTAAAACAGCTTTTTGCTCTTCCGTAATTCCTTCTTGTTTTAATTGTTCTTCTATTTTTGCTATATTTTCTTCTATCTGAGTTATCCCTGTTTCTAGTTTGCTTAAGTTTGCTTGTTGTTCTTGTTTAGCAGTTTCTAATTGTGCTATTCCTTCCTGCGCCTGTGTTTCTTGTTGTTGCAGTAATTGCTCGCTTTCCTGTATCTTTTTTTCTGCATCCTCTATTTGTTTTTTTGCCTCACTAAGCTGATTATTTACTTGCCTGCGATTAGTCTCTAGTGCTTGTTTTCCGCCTTCTAATTCTTTTCTTCCACTATCAATTTCTGCTTGTGCATCTGCTAACTGTTTTTCTGCATCTGTTTTTTCACTTTCAAAAGTTTGCTCTGCCTCTGCAAGTTCTGCATTTGCTGTATCTATTAAAGATTGATATCTTGCTTGTTGTCTCTCCTCTTTAATAGCTTCTATTCTTTCTGTAACAGCTTCTATCGTTTCTTCATATTCTATACTTCCTGTTTTTACACCCTCTTGTTTTGGAACGGTGATATAAATTTCTGTAAAAACATCAGAAACAAAATTATCTTTTGGCACATACATAAAATAATCGATTTTGCCAGAACCTAAAGTAGTAGTGCCTCTTTCTCTGGAAATATAGATAGGGTTTCTAGCAGTTCCTACTATGGTTACTTGTGTCTCTTGCAGAGAAACTCCCTCTTCCCCTGCATCTTCTACTTGTAAAAGAATGGTATCTCCTATCTTCTTATGACTAGCAGTCAAGTAATTTTCTTCTACCAAGCATTCTGCGTTTGTCTCAGGCATTCTACCTTCCACTAATTCTACTTGATTGACATCATCTATTGGCAAGATTTTAGCAACAGCTTCTGTATCTTCTGTTTCAATTAATACATCTGTACTATAAGTACCATAAACATTTTCCACACCTTCTATTTGTTGCAACGCATCTATATCTTCCCCAGTAAGCCCTAAAGTAGATAATACCTCTATATCATATACGTTTTTTTGTGCAAAATATTGATCTATGGTATCTAACATATCTGGACTACTTGCTCTAATTCCTGCAAAAAAGCCCACTCCTAAAAAGGCCATTAATAATATGGAAATAAATCGCTTATAGGTATTTTTTATTTCTTTCACACTATCTTTTAATAGGGCTTTTTTCATTTCTATTTTCATTCCTTTCTAAAATCTTCATTAGTCAATTGACCTTTTTACCATTCTATTTGTTCAATAGAAATTGGATTTTCATTTTTCTCTATCTTTTCGGCCTTTCCATTTTTGAAATAAATTACTTTATCTGCCATAGGTGCAATGGCAGTATTGTGTGTAATAATGACAACTGTCATATTTTCTTTTCGACAAGTATCTTGTAGTAATTTTAAAATTTGTTTTCCTGTTTTATAATCTAAGGCACCTGTTGGCTCATCACATAATAACAACTTTGGATTTTTAGCAATTGCTCTTGCAATTGCCACTCTTTGTTGTTCTCCTCCTGATAATTGAGAAGGAAAATTTTTCATTCTATCTTTTAATCCTACTTTTTTCATAATTTCTTCTGGTGATAAAGAATCTTTACATATTTGCGTAGCAAGTTCTACATTTTCTAGCGCTGTCAAATTTTGCACCAAGTTATAAAATTGAAATACAAAACCAATATCTTCTCTTCTATAACGTATTAATTCTTTATTTTTTAATTTACTTACTTCTTTGCCATCTACCCATACACTACCAGAAGTTACATTATCCATGCCTCCCAATATATTTAAAGTAGTAGTTTTTCCTGCCCCACTAGGTCCTACAATAACCACTAATTCTCCCTTTTCTATTTCAAAATTTGTTTTATCTAAGGCTTTAATCGTGATTTCTCCCATTTTATATTCTTTTATCACATTTTTAAATTCTATATATGCCATTTGCATCCTTCTTTCTCATTTTTACCTACTTGTATCCTATCACATTTCTTTTCGTTTTACTACTATTTTTTCAAAAAGAAATATGATTTTTTTGTGAAAAAAAGGAACCAGCCATTACCGCCGATTCCTTTTTGGTAGCCCTATTCTGTTTTTAATTCTTTCAATGTTTCCTGCCATAAAGCATGGATAACAGGAAACATTTCTTTGTCAGCTTTCATTGTTTCATAAAATTTTTTCCACTCATGCTTACTTGACAAAGCAATTACTAGCATGAGCTTTTTCATTTTTTCTTTTTCCTCCTCATTAAACAGAAGTCCTAAAATCTTATCTCTGGTAAGCCGTGTGTGTGCACCAGAAGTAGAAATGAGTTCAATGCTTTCTAGTCGGTCATCCTTCCCCAACACATAGCTTACTTCATATGAAATATTATATTGTCTTTGTATCATCTTCTTGCCCTCCTTGCTACCACATATTTACAGATGATACCATTTATTATACTACTTATCTGTTCCTTTTTAAAGTGTTTTTTTGTTTTTCTTTTAAACTATTTTATTCATTGTCTACTCTCCTTTTTTTGTCATAGTAAATTCAAATTTTTCTAGATGAATTGGTTCAAATACTTTTATGTAATAAGGGTGTATTTCTGGATATAATTTACTTACATAAATCACTGCTCCGTTTTTCGTTGTTACTCTTAAATTAGGGAATGTCTTTACCATTACTTCATCGTTCCAAAAAGTATCCACTATATTTTTTATCCACTCTTCTTGATATAAATCTCTACAAATTTCTATATATTCTGAACCATCTTTTAATTCAATATGATGATTGTCCACAATTCGCATAAAAAACATTTGCATAGCAAAACTAGAAATAATCCAGTCTATAAACATAAAGATGACAATCACTAAACTTCCTATTTTCCAAACTTTTACTGGTATCTTATCTATTACTTTATCTACGATAGGATTGACTACCTTAATTAAAAATACTCCTAAAGCCGCCCATGCAATAGAGAAGGTAAGGCATATTCTTCCTTGAAGATTAAATGCCATATCGGAATAGTCCCACCATTTTACATGGAATACTAACTCTCCTATCAGACTTACTAGATATTCTACAACAGACCCTATTAAAAATCCGCCTAAACATAAAGTAAAATTATTTTTCTTACATTTTTGCAAACCTACAATCATTACAACTGCGCCAACTCCATAAATAGCACAAAATGGTCCATAAAGAAAACTTTTTCTACTTTCTATAACTCCTTCTGAAAAAAAGGCAAATATTGTCTCTACTATAAAGCCTAGTACACTATAAATCACAAAATAAGCGAGCATTCTCCAAATTGTAATGCCAAAAATAGAAAAACCTTTTTCTTTCTTTTTCGCCTCTGTCTCTTTTCCCTCTTCTAATGCTGCAATTTGCTCTTTTACTTTTTCCAAATTTTCTGTTACTTCCTTCTTTTGCTCTTCTCCTGGCTGTTTTTCCATTTCCTCTACATTTTCTACAATTTCTTCTAAATCCTCTACTATATGATTTAAATCATTCTTCAGTTCCTTCTTATCTTCCATTTTCATGTAACCTTCACCCTTTTTTCTCTTATTACTTTTACTATACCTTATTCTCTGTTTTATTGTCAATACTGCTTTTTCTTAATATATTATGAAGAAAGATAAAACAAAAGGAATTTATTTTATTTTCTTTTTTCACTGTCCTTGCTGGTCGAATGCCATATATAATGGCATTCCCCAAACTGCGCGTCCGCGCTTCAAAAAGAAAATCAGGTTAGTCCCTTTCTTTAAATCATCATTCTTTTTTGATTTTTCTTTAATTCTTGATGGATTTCATCATAATTTGGTATATATTTTTTCACTAAATCATAAAATGGTTTTTGATGATTGGCATGTACCAGATGTGCTAATTCATGTACGATAATAGAATCTACTTGTTCTTCTGTAAGCATTTTTAAACGTGCACTAAAATACAACATTTTTGTTTGTGGTACGCAACTTCCGTATTTGGAAACTGTATCTCGCACTTTATACCCTTGATACTCCAAGTTCATTTTCTTACTCCATTTAGGAAGTTTTTCCTCCAACATAGCCTCTGTATTTTTCTTTAACAATTTTTTTACTAAACTATCTACCAATTTCTTTTTTTCTTCTTCTTTTAAATCTTCTGGAAGATATAATAATAGCTTTTTCTCTTTTTTATCCAGCCTAATGCTTACTTCGTTTTTATTATGATGAATCATTTTCTCTTCATAAGGTTCCCCTTCATAATAAAAAATTTCTCCTGTATACCAATGTTTTTGGTTCGTATTTTCTTTTTTCCAAAGAGATACATATTCTTTATAAATAGCTTCTTCGTTTTCTTTTAGCATCTTTAATAACTGTTTTTTAGAGAAATACTTTGGTTTACTAATATGTAATATATTTTCTCTAAAATACAGTTTGACTCGATTACTATTTTTATAATTTCTTATTTGTATTGGTATTTGTTTATCTTTTATTTCTATATAGTATTGTGACATTATTTTTCTTTTTTCCCCTTTAATCTTAGCGTATTTAAAATTACCGTCAAACTGCTAATTACCATAGCCAAACTTGCTATCATTGGATTAATTGTAATTCCTAAAGGTTTTAGCACTCCCATTGCCATCGGTATCATTAAGGCATTATAGAAAAATGCCCAAAATAGATTTTGTTTAATAATTCTAATGGTTTTTTTACTAATTTGGACTAATTCTGTAATACTGTCTAAATTATTTCTGGTTAAAATAACATCGGAAGAATCCATTGCAATATCGGTTCCACTCTTCACACTTACTCCAATATCTGCAGTTGCTAGAGCGGGACTATCATTAATTCCATCCCCACACATCATAACCTGCTTGTGCTCTTTTTTTAGGTTTTGAATGACTTCTGTTTTCTCTGTTGGCAATACATTCGCAATTACTTTTGTGATTCCTATATCTTTTGCTATTTTTTCTGCAGTATCTTGGTTATCTCCTGTTAGCATAATCGTATCTATCTGTTTTTCTTTTAAGTTTTGTATCACTTCTTTTGCATTGTCTCTTACAATGTCATTTACGCCTATCAGTGCAACAATTTTATTGTCTTGCACTACATACACAATGCTATTTCCTTCTCGCGCTAATGTTTTCTCTTCTTCCGCGTACGGATTTTGTAGTTTCAAATCTTTTAAAATTTTAGCATTTCCTATTATCATTTTACTATCTTTTATTCTACCAATAACTCCTAAACCAGCCACATTTCCAAATTCTTTTACAGGCAATATCTCTAATTTATTTTCTTCCATATATCCTGTAAAAGCCTTTGCTATAGGATGCGTAGATTTACTCTCTATGCTTCCTACTAATTGTAATAATTCTTTATCTGATAAATTACTAAAATTTTTTATTGTAGAAATTTTCAAAGTTCCATAAGTTAATGTTCCTGTTTTATCAAATACGATGGTATCTATTTTTTGTGCATTCTCTAATATTTCGCTTTTCTTTACTAAAATTCCGTTATTTGCACATAATCCTTCTGCTACTACAATTGCTAAAGGTGTTGCAAGTCCTAAACTACAAGGACAAGCTACTACCAATATCGTAACAAATACAATTAAAGCATCTGCAAAACTATACCCTAATAGTAAGTATACAATAAAAGTAACTATCGCAAGGAGTATAACGATTGGGACAAAATAACTAGAAACTTTATCTGCCATTTTCGCAATTGGTGCCTTCGTATTACTTGCTTCTACTACCAATTTCACAATTTCGGATATGGTAGATTCTTTTCCTATTTTTTCTGCCCTATATTCTATATAGCCATCATAGTTTCTACTACCGGCAATTACCTTTTGTCCTACAGCTTTTGTGGTAGGTTTACTTTCTCCTGTGATAAAAGACTCATCTAAATGGGCTTTTCCTTCTACAATTTCTCCATCTACGGAAATTCTCTCTCCAGGTCTGCTAACCACAATATCTCCTTTTTTTACTTCATCTATGGTAACGACTTTTTCTTTTCCATTTTCCTTAATAGTTGCTTGCTCCGGTGTTATTTTTACCAATTTTTGAATAGCTTCTTTTGTTCTGTCTTTACTAATGCCATCTAAATATCTACCCAATTTTACAAAGTAAATGACCATAGCAGCAGATTCAAAATATAGATGATGTATCGCAGAAGTATCTCCTTGAATAATTCGTATCATACTATAAATGCTATAGAAAAAACTACTTAGTACACCTATGCCAACCAAGGTATCCATATTCGGTGTTCTATGGATGAAATTTTTATATCCATTTTTTAAAATATCCCATCCATAAACCATAAATACAATGGCAAACACAAATAAACAAACCGTATAGCCTATAGGGTTAATTTCCACATCTATCCATGGCAGAGTAGGCAGATGAATCATATGTCCCATGGCAATATACATAAAGATAACAGCTAGTATAGTAAAACTAATGAATTTTATTTTTTCTTTCTTATTACTTCCTTCTGTTTTTATCTCTTTAAATTCACCTAAGCTTTTAAAACCTGCTTTTTTTACAAATTCATTTAACTTTTCTACATCTAATATTTTTTCGTCATATTCTATGCTGGCATTTGCCATTACTAAATTGACAGAAGCAGAGTGAATTCCTTCTTGTTTATTTAAATATTTTTCCAAACCATTAGAACAAGCACTACAAGTCATTCCTTCTATAGATAATACTATTTTTTTCATACCCACCTTTCCTTCCTTTTCTTTGCGGATAACTGCTTTTTATAGTAAAATTTGTTGCAACTTACGTATCCTTATTTTTCCATCGTTTCTATTTCAAAACCAATATCTACGATTGCTTCCTCTAAAGTTTGTTTGCTTACCTTTTCCTCTGCTTTTACTTTTACTAGCCCTGTTTGATAGCTTGCCTCTACCGCTTCTACTCCGTCTATCTCTCCCAAAGCATTTTTTACTCTATTTTCACAACCTCCACAAACCATTCCTTTTACATGCATTTCTATTTCTTTCATTTTAATCCCTTCCCTTTTCTGTTTTGATATTTAGGTTTTTCTATTGGATATACCTATAAACCTTATTTTTCTTTCACATTTAATGCTCTCAAAGCATTGATAATAGCAATAATGGAGACTCCAACGTCTGCAAAGACTGCTTCCCACATAGTAGAAAGTCCAAATGCTGTTAAAATAAGTACCAATACTTTTACGAAAATAGCAAATACAATATTTTCTTTTACAATTCTCATTGTTTTTTTCGCTAATTTCATAGATTTTACTATTTTGTACGGTTCATCTGTCATAATAACAATATCTGCAGCTTCAATAGCGCTATCTGCACCCAAAGCCCCCATTGCAATACCTATATCTGCTAAAGTTAGTACAGGAGCATCATTAATGCCATCTCCTACAAAGGCTAATTTTCCTTTTTCTGATTTTCTTTTTAATAGTTCTTCTACTTTGTGTACTTTATCGGTTGGTAATAATTCCGTGTATACCTCATCTATCCCTATTTATTTTGCTACATTCTCTCCTACTTTTTTCCTGTCTCCTGTTAGCATTACCGTCTGTTTTATATGATTTTTCTTTAAATCTTCCATGGTCTTTTTCGCATCTTCTTTTATCTGGTCTGCAATTACAATGTATCCTGCATATTTGCCTTCTATGGCTACATATAAAACAGTTCCTACTTCATTACATTTTTCAAATGTAATTTGTTTTTCTTGCATTAGTTTGTCGTTGCCAACCAAAATATCCTTCTCACCAATTTTAGCTATAATTCCTAAGCCAGATAATTCTTCGTAATTTTGGATTTGTTTTTCGTCTATTTCTTCTTGGTAAGCACGTTTCAAAGACTTAGAAATAGGATGATTAGAATAATTTTCTGCATAAGCTGCTACTTTTAGCAATTCTTGCTCTGAAATACCAATAGACTTTACCTGTTGTACTTCAAATACACCTTTCGTTAAAGTTCCTGTTTTATCAAATACCATCATTTCTGTGCTAGCTAAAGCCTCTAAATAGTTGCTTCCTTTTACTAACACACCCATTTTGGATGCTCCTCCAATTCCTCCAAAAAAGCTCAAAGGTATGGAAATCACCAAAGCACAAGGACAAGATACCACTAAGAAGGATAATGCTCTATAAATCCAATCTGAGAAAGTGGCTCCTGGTAATATAAGCGGTGGAAGAATTGCTAATACAGCAGCAATTCCTACTACAATTGGTGTATAATATCTTGCAAATTTGGTGATAAAATTCTCTGATTTAGATTTTTTACTGCTAGCATTTTCTACTAAATCTAAAATTTTGCTTACAGTAGATTCTCCATATTCCTTTCTTACTTCTACTTTGATAACACCATTTAGATTAATACAACCACTTAAAACTTCGTCTCCTTCTTTCGCATCTTTTGGCAAAGATTCCCCTGTTAATGCTTTTGTATCTAAAGTTGTTTTTCCTTCCACAATATGCCCGTCTAATGGAATTTTTTCTCCCGGTTTTATGATAATGGTTTCACCAATCTTTACTTCTTCAGGATTTACTTTTTCTATGTTTCCTCCTCTATAAACATTGGCATAATCAGGTCTAATATCCATTAAACTTGCTATTGATTTTCTGGACTTATCTACAGCATAACTTTGGAATAATTCTCCAATTTGATAAAATAACATTACTGCTACTGCTTCTGGAAATTCTCCTATGCAAAATGCTCCTATTGTAGCAACTGCCATTAAAAAGTTTTCATCAAATACTTTTCCTCTTATGATATTTCTCATTGCCTTTCTTAAAATGTCCCAACCAACAATGAAATAACTAACTAGAAAAATGGCATTGTTAATCCATGCATTTTCGAATTTTACTAACATAGCAAATAAATACAATATCAATGCTACTATTATTTTTACTGCTTTTTTCTTCATATTATATTTGCCCCCTTATATCTTGTCAATACTTACATCTGGTTCTTCTCTTTTGATAACCTTTTGGATTTTCTTTATAATTTCTTCTTCGCTACTTTCATATTCTACTTCCATTCTCTCTGTCATAAAACTAATACTTACCTTCGTTACTCCTTCTATTTTTTGAATTTCTCTTTCTAATTCAGCTGCACAATTAGCACAATCCAATCCTTTTATTTTAAATTTCATATTCATCTTTATTTCCCCCATTTCTTATATCTTCTATTTAGGTTTTTCAAATAAGGTGTTACCTATAAACCTACTGCTTTTCTTCTTGCTCTTTATGTTCAATATGTTCAATTCCTATTTCAAAGACTTGTTTTACATGTTCATCATCTAATGTGTAATAAATTTCTTTTCCTTCTCTTCTACATTTTACAATACCACTTTTTCTTAAGGTTGCTAATTGATGAGAAATGGATGATTTTGTCATTCCTAATACATTTGCTATATCACACACGCACATTTCGTTTTGGTCTAATGCAAATAATATTTTGGTTCTGGTAGGATCACCAATAATTTTAAAGAATTCTGCTATTTTATCAAATAGCTCTGATCTCGGCATTTTATTTAGTGTGTCTTTTACTACCTCTTCATGAATAATATTACAATCACACATAAATTCATTGTTAGACATATTTCTACCTCCTTCTTTCGTATAGTTGAATTATTATTCAATTGTTTTTACTATATTATAGTTGAGTACAAGTTCAATTGTCAATAGTTTTTTGGATTTTTTTCAAAAAGAAAAAGCCATGTAAAAATACATGACCTTTGCATCTATCTAATCGTTTCATCATCTGTTAAATCCCCATGAAAAAATTCCAAATACTCAAATGTCCCTTCGCTTTTATGGGGCTGTCCAGTACTTGAATATTTTCTAAAATCCAAGCATATCTGCCTTCTTTATATTCACCACAAATATATTCCTGATAATTATCTCTTTTTATATTTTCTACATATTCTTTCGTCATATAAATACAATCTACTAAATTACATTTACAAATAATACTTCCAAAATTTAATGAACTCTCTTTTAGTAAATTCATAAGTTCTTTATTATCTTTCCATTCCTTTGGTATATGTGTCTTACTTGCATGTATATATAGTTCACCTCTATATGATGTTTTCCAACTTCTTGTTTCTATTTTCTTTTTTCTTTCCTTAATCAATGTTGCATATGGTTCTGTTAAACTTATTACTTTCATTTCTTTATTCTCCTTTAGCTTAAAGATTGATAAAAGCTATAATCTACTACACCATGCATTCTTTTTAATGTACCGGGTACCAATTCATGAATCATTAAGCAGTCTGGACTAGGCAAATGAACATTTTCGCTTGGAACAATATCATAATCTGATGAGGTAACAAATCCTCTTGCATGGTAATTTGCTGGATCTCCTTCCACTAATACTGCCGTATACCCCATTTCTTTTGCTTTACGAAAACCATATTCAATCATATCTTTCGATATATGTTGTCTTTGTAAATTCGTTTTTACTGCAACAGGAGTTAATATTAATAATTCATTTTCATATCTTCCTTCTATATGAAATCTTGAAAATAATGCATATCCTATTATTTCTCCAGTATCATCTATTGCCATTAAATCTAGCTCTGGCACATAATATTTTTTTAAGCGAATTTCTTCTACTACTTTTCTTACCGCTTTTCCCTCTTCCGGCTTATCCTTTTTATAATATTCCGCAAAAACTTCCTCCACTAAATCTAATGATTTTTTCAGATATTCCTGCGTTACAGGTT
>CALXAS010000022.1 GCA_944386315.1 uncultured Clostridia bacterium
ATATCCTCCTCTTTTTAGGTATAAAAGCCTTCTGGTAGAATTTACAAAATAAACCATAGTTTTGCACATTTTCCATTCCTAAAAAATTTGATTGTAATTGTTTGATAAGTTACAATGATTACTTTAAAAAATCAATATAGTTTTCCTAAATTCTTTAGATAATACATTAGGAGTTAACGTAATTATGTGCAAAAATCAAAGTACATAAAGCTTTTCCTTAAATTTAACAAGAAAGGAAAGCATCAATTAAAAAAGTAAATTGTACTTACTTTTTCGAAATTTCATTTAACCTTTCAATTAATCTGTTTTTCTCTACTATTTCCTGATACAATTTTTTTAAATTTTCTTTTCTAATCACTTTATGAATTCCATCCTTACTTACTTGAGTATATACTTCTTTTTCAAAAGCTGCCATTTTAGGATGGATAGGCTTTTTATATCCTTTTGTTTCCCAATACTCTAGCTGTGTACTTTTTGTCCAATCTTTTCCATTGTAGGTTATTCCTGCTGCTAAATTGTCACAAATCATTTCTACGGCATAAACATATGGCATAATAAAAGTTTTTTGTGGCGTTTCGTAGTCATACCAATATTCTGCATGATGCTTATTTCTTCCTTTATGATGTAACCAAGCTTTAGAATAACCTTTTTCTGCTTTTGCTAGAGGAATAGGACTTCTTTTTCCTGTATAATATTTTACACTCTCCCAAAATTCTGTAGGAGAAAATTTTGACCAATCATGCATGAAACCTCTCCATGGAATTCCAGCTCTGCAACATAGTTTAAACACTAACCATTTATGTTTAGTAATTGTCTTAATATGTCCTACTATCTTTTTTAACATACGCTTTTCTTCCTTTCCTATTTTATTATATGCCATTTTTTCTTTCTGTCAAGTTTCTCCTTGCAATATAACAATTTTGTTTTTACTTTTTGTCCAGAGAAAAGCCAGCCTACCTAAAATATTTAGGTGGCTGGCTACCTTATGTTTCTTATTTATAGTAGAAATTATTTTATCTAGGATTTTTGATAGCAGCTTGTGCTGCAGCAAGTCTTGCAATTGGCACTCTAAATGGTGAGCAAGATACATAAGTTAATCCTATATTATGGCAGAACTCTACTGTTGGAGGGTTTCCACCATGCTCTCCACAAATTCCAAGCTTAATGTCTGGTCTTGTTTGTTTTCCTAAATCTACTGCCATTTTTACTAATTTTCCTACACCAACTTGGTCTAGTTTAGCAAATGGGTCGAATTCATATATTTTCTTCTCATAGTAGTCATTTAAGAATTTTCCAGCATCATCACGGCTAAATCCAAATGTCATTTGTGTTAAGTCGTTTGTTCCAAATGAGAAGAATTCAGCTTCTTTTGCAATTTCATCAGCTGTTAATGCTGCTCTTGGAATTTCAATCATTGTTCCTACATGGTATTTTAAATCTACTCCTGCTTCTTTTATGATAGCATCTGCTGTTTTTGTAACAATGTCTTTTACATATTTTAACTCTTTTACTTCTCCAACAAGTGGTATCATAATTTCTGGAACAACATTCATTCCTTCTTTATTTACGTTGATAGCTGCTTCAATAACAGCTCTTGTTTGCATTTCTGCAATTTCTGGATAAGTAACATCTAGACGGCATCCACGATGTCCCATCATTGGGTTGAATTCATGTAATCCTTCTACTACGCTCTTTAAATCTTCGAAAGTCATTCCCATTTCTTTTGCAAGTGCTCTAATATCTTCGTCTTCATGTGGAACGAATTCATGTAAAGGTGGATCTAAGAAACGAATAGTTACTGGATATCCTTTCATTGTTCTATATAATTCTTCAAAGTCTCCTCTTTGCATTGGAAGAATTTTTGCAAGTGCTTTTGCTCTTTGTTCTGGTGTTTTAGAAACAATCATTTCACGGATAGCTGCAATTCTATCTGGTGCAAAGAACATATGCTCTGTACGGCAAAGTCCAATTCCTTCTGCTCCAAAGTCGTATGCTTGTTTTGCATCTCTTGGTGTATCTGCATTTGTTCTTACTTTTAATTGTCTATATTGGTCTGCCCATCCCATTAATGTTGCAAAGTTTCCAGAAACAGATGCTGGAACTGTATCAATTCTTTCTCCATATACATTACCTGTTGAACCATCAAGAGAAATCCATTCTCCTTCTGTTACTTTTCTTCCATCTGGAAGTGTGAAGTATTTTTCTTCTTCGTTTACAATAATATCTCCACATCCTGCTACACAGCATGTTCCCATACCACGAGCAACAACGGCTGCGTGTGATGTCATACCTCCACGAACAGTAAGTACACCATGGCATACGTTCATTCCATCGATATCTTCTGGAGATGTTTCTAATCTTACTAAGATTAAGTCTTTTTCTCCTGCTTCATGCATTTCTACAGCTCTATCTGCTGTAAAGATTACTTTACCTGTTGCAGCTCCTGGAGATGCAGCAAGTCCTTTTGCTACTACTTTTGCAGCTTTTAATTTTTCGCTATCGAAGTTTGGATGTAATAGTTGGTCTAATTGATTTGGTTCTACTCTAAGTACAGCTTCTTTTTCTGTAATCATTCCTTCTTTTACAAGGTCAACGGCAATTTGAAGAGCAGCATTTGCAGTTCTTTTACCATTTCTTGTTTGTAAGAAGTATAGTTTTCCTCTTTCAATTGTGAATTCCATATCTTGCATATCTCTGTAATGTTTCTCTAATTTTTCTGCATACATTACAAAATCTTCATATGCTTTTGGATTTACTTCTTTTAAAGTATCAATATGTTGTGGTGTTCTAATACCTGCAACAACGTCTTCACCTTGTGCATTCATTAGGTATTCACCAAAGATTTTGTTTTCTCCTGTAGCTGGGTTACGAGTAAAGGCAACACCAGTTCCACAATCTTCTCCCATATTTCCGAATACCATTTCTTGTACGTTAACAGCTGTTCCCCAACTTCCTGGAATATCATTTAATCTTCTATAAGTGATAGCTCTTGCATTATTCCAAGATCTAAATACGGCTTTTACACCTTCCATTAATTGTGTTTTTGGATCACTTGGGAATTCTTCGCCTTTTTGCTCTTTATAGATTGCTTTGAATTTCTTTACTAATTCCTTTAAATCTTCTGCTGTTAATTCTGTATCTAATTTAACACCTTTTGCTTCTTTCATTTCGTCAATTGCTTTTTCAAATAATGGCTTTGGTATTTCCATTACTACGTCAGAGAACATTTGAATAAATCTTCTATAACTATCATAAGCAAATCTTTCATTTTTCTCAGCAATAGATGCAACTGTTTCTTCATTTAATCCTAAGTTTAGTACTGTATCCATCATACCAGGCATAGATGCTCTAGCTCCTGATCTTACAGATACTAATAATGGATTTTTGCTATCTCCAAATTTCTTTCCTGTAATTTCTTCTAATTTTTGAAGTGCTGTGAAAATTTGGTCTTCAATATCTTTAGAAATTTTTTCTCCATCCTCATAATATTTTGTACAAGCTTCTGTTGTTACTGTGAATCCTTGAGGAATTGGAAGACCTAAATTTGTCATTTCTGCAAGGTTTGCTCCTTTTCCACCTAGTAGTTCACGCATGTTTGCGTTTCCTTCGCTAAAAAGGTACACATACTTTTGACTCATAAATAAAACCTCCTTATTTTATGTGTGTCTTAACTTTATATAAATTGTTAAAACTCTCATATAACTTGTCCATTGGAAATTTTTACATATCCCCAATGACTTCTTTATTATATCTACATTTTAGCAAAAAGTAAAGACATTTTGCTAAAATTTTATTTTATCCTCTATCCATTTTTCGACATCTTCAATTTTTACTCTTACCTGCTCCATAGTATCTCTGTCCCTAATGGTAACACTCTCATCTTCTAGTGTGTCGAAATCGATAGTAACACAATATGGTGTTCCTATTTCATCTTCTCTTCTATATCTTTTTCCAATAGAACCAGCTTCGTCATAATCGCACATAAAGGTTTTGCTTAGCATACTATAAACTTCCTCTGCTTTTTCACTTAATTTTTTCGATAGTGGAAGTACGGCTACTTTATATGGTGCTAAAGCTGGATGTAAGTGTAATACTACTCTGCTGTCTCCTTCTTCCAATGCTTGTTCTTCATAAGCTTGGCATAAAAATGCAAGAGTTACTCTATCACAGCCTAAAGATGGTTCTATGCAATAAGGCACAAATTTTTCTCCTGTTTCTTGGTCAAGATAAGTAAAGTCCTCTTTTGCATGTTCCATATGTTGTTTTAAATCATAATCTGTTCTATCTGCAATTCCCCATAATTCTCCCCATCCAAATGGGAATAAAAATTCTATATCTGTAGTGCCTTTGCTATAAAAACATAACTCCTCTGGGCTATGGTCTCTTAAACGTATGCTATCTTCTTTCATTCCTAAGGATAGTAACCAGTCTCTGCAGAAATTTCTCCAGTAAGCAAACCATTCCATATCTGTACCCGGTTTGCAGAAAAATTCTAATTCCATTTGTTCAAATTCTCTTGTTCTAAAAGTAAAGTTACCTGGTGTAATTTCATTTCTAAAACTTTTTCCTATTTGACCAATTCCCATTGGTAGTTTTCTTCTCGTTGTTCTTAGCACATTTTTAAAGTTTACAAAAATTCCTTGTGCTGTTTCTGGTCTTAAATAAATTTCTGATGTAGAATCTTCTGTTACTCCTTGAAAAGTTTTAAACATCAAATTAAATTTACGAATTCCTGTAAAATTTTCTTTTCCACAGTTTGGACAAGTAATATGATGTTCTTGCATATAGGATATCATTTGGTCATCTGTCCAGCCATCTACTACTTGTTCACAATGGTTCTCATGCATCCAATCTTCTATTAGCTTATCTGCTCTATGTCTTGTTTTACATTCTTTACAATCAATTAATGGGTCTGAGAAACCTCCTACATGACCAGAAGCAACCCATGTTTCTGGATTCATTAAAATAGCTGCATCTAATCCTACATTATATTTGCTCTCTTGTATAAACTTCTTTCTCCATGCTTTTTTTACATTGTTTTTTAGTTCCACTCCTAAAGGCCCATAATCCCATGTGTTTGCTAATCCTCCATAGATTTCTGAACCCGGATAGATAAAACCTCTAGACTTACACAAATTCACAATCTTTTCCATACTATCTACCATAGTATTCCCTCCTTTTTTATTTTTAGCTAGACACTAAAAAACTTTCATCTCTAGCTTTTGTTTGCTAGGGACGAAAGTTTACTTCCGCGGTTCCACCCTAATTGGCAAGTTTGTATTACTTACCCTCTTTCTCTTTTTATATGCTCCAAAGCTCCCCACATAATTTAGGTAATTAGTTTTCACCAACCACTAACTCTCTTTCTACCCTCTTTTATGTTTTTTCTTTTTCTTCGCATTTTCTTGCTTTATTCTAGCAAGTTTTTAGTAAAAAGTCAATTGTTTTTTTGTTTTCTGTACACTTTTAAATTAACATTTCATCGTACAAATTGCATTTAACTTTTCACTTGGCAACTTTTAAAATAAGTTAAAATTCATACAGTAGCAAACAGAGCCTAATTTCTTATCTTATTTCAATCAATTTTTTCAATATCCATACGTGCATTTGGATATGTTATATTTTCGAATGATAATGCTCCCAGCTGCAATACATCTCCTGCATCTAATCTTAAGATAACTGTACTTGTAAGTGTATAACGATTATTTACAATTTCTTCACTAAGTACTGCTCCTTCATTTAAAGTATCTGTTAAAGGCTCATTATTCACCAATAATATAGCATTGAAATTAAATCTAGTTGAAGTACCTTGATCAATTCCTTCTAATTGATAAGATATCTGATAAATTCCATTTTCATTGATGTCAATTTGACTAGTTCCTGCTTCATGGCTTAATGCTGTTCCTTCTATAATTTGATTTTCACCAAAATTAATGATAGCATTTCCTATCTGTGTGTTATCCTCTGACCTTGCTACTGTCACTAAAATATCTTTGTTATTGCTATTATCGTTATTTATTACGATAAATATAACTATTATCAAAACACTAATCAAAAGAATAAGACTGATAATGGATAATACTTTCATTACTCTATAAATATCACAACAACACATTTTGATCTCCCCCTACTTATATAGTATGAAAGATGTCTGAATGTGTTAAATGACAAATAGATTACTATATGTCATTTATTATTTTCTTGTATTTTGTCGGAACAAGTAAGTATCTGTCTAACATATGACAAATCTATGACTTTCTAGGTGTTTTATTACAAATTCGTTGCAAAGCAATATCAGTTTTCCGTATTATGTATTCCGTTTTTGTCATATTTGGAGTTATCCACAGTAAAAATAATTTTGTGGATAATGTGGATAACTCTGTTGATAACCTATTTTAGTCACTTTGCGTTCACAAGTTTTTCACATTTCATTTTTGTTATTTTTTTATGAAAACCTATTTATTATTTGTATAAATATTATGGTTACTTTTTTACCTTTGTTCTCCTTTTTCTCTACCCGCTATTGATAATTCATATGCGTTTTTTAGCTCTTTTTGCTTTTCTTGAAAAAAGGCTTCGTATCGTATTCTTTCTTGCTCAGGTATTTTTATTTTTGTATTTTCTTCCACTTTTTTATAAGCTTCTTGTAATGAAAAATGTCTCATTACTTCTTCCAAATATCTAGGAAACCAACTTTCTTCTTTATATTGTTCTATAAAGGACTGTAAATCTGTTTTAGTATTATCACACTGTCTCATTTTTTTAGTGGTTTTATGTATGCGACATGCACAGTCTAAATCGTAGCAAGGAGCTAATTGAAAGTGATTATATTGATCTTTTATAATCCCCCAATTACCATTATTTTCATCCGTATGTTCTATAAATTTATGAAACAAAGTTTGTTTTAAAAAATCTCTTTTACATTGTTCTATATCTTCTATTCTTGCACCATTTTCTATTAAATAATCTTCCATTTGTTCTATTATTTCCGTTATGCTAAATATATTATCATCTGATAAAATATCTAGGCCTTCTACTAATTCTTCTTTTTTCTCCTTGTTTCTAAAGTCTGTAGTCAATATAAATTTTAGGCTAGTTTTGGGCCTATTTTTCACTCTTTTTGCAAAATAATATTGTGCACTTTCTAAGCCAAATTGCCTTGCTAACTCAGGCATCAACAAACAGTTATATCTAGCAATATTATAATCTGATACATTTAGTCTTCTATCTACATCTCCTAAACTATTCTTTAACAATGCCAAACTTCCATCTGGAAGCATAATCCAACCAATGCAAGTTGCATAATTTGTAATATCTCTTATAGATTGACAGCACTTAGAAGAATCCAATAATATATTTCCCTCTTCATCCCATTCGAAATAATCTTTTACTAATGCGTTGAAATCATAAATAACTTTATTTTTTTGTAAATATTCTTCCTTTTCTCCTGCATCTTTAAACATAATCTTATCCCCTTTTACTTTTCAGTTTGTTTTTCTATATATCTCCATGCATCTTGGCACATATCTTCTAACGTTTTTTCTGCCCTCCAGCCTAGTTCTTCATATGCCTTCGTAGGGTCTGCGTAACAAGTAGCTATGTCTCCTGGTCTTCTTTCTACTATTTTATAAGGAACTTTTCTGCCTGTTGCCCTTTCAAATGCTTTTACCATATCTAGTACACTATAACCTGTTCCTGTACCTAGATTATAGATATATAATCCTTTCTCCTCTTTTCTTAGTTTTTCAATTGCTTTTAGATGTCCTTTTGCCAAATCTACTACATGAATGTAGTCTCTTACTCCTGTTCCATCTGGAGTTGGATAATCACTACCAAATACGGATAATTCTTTTAATGTACCACTTGCTACTCTCACAATATATGGCATTAAGTTATTAGGAATCCCTTGAGGTTCTTCTCCTAAAAGTCCACTTTCATGACTTCCTACTGGGTTGAAATAACGAAGAATACAAATATCCCAACTACTGTCAGAATGATATAAGTCTTGCAGAATTTGTTCAATCATTAATTTAGAAGTACCATATGGATTCGTGGTTCCTCCCACTTTGCAATCTTCTGTTAAAGGGATTTTTTCTGGCTCTCCGTATACTGTTGCAGAAGAACTAAATACAAATTTTTTCACATGATATTTTTTCATCATCTGTAATAATATCAAGGCGCCAGTAACATTATTATAATAATACTCCAAAGGCTTTTGCACAGATTCTCCTACAGCTTTAAATCCTGCAAAGTTAATCACCACTTCTATATCTGGATTTTCTTCAAATACTTTTTGCATTTCTTTTTCATCTAAATAGTTAATTTTATAAAATATAACATTTTTCTTGGTAATTTCTTTTATTTTGTCTAATACTTCTGGTTTACTATTAGAAAAATTATCTATGATAATTACTTTTTCTCCTGCATTCAACAATTCCACTACGGTATGGCTTCCAATATAGCCTGTTCCACCAGTTACTAAAACTGACATTTTAATTTCCTCCTCCTTCATATAAATCTTGATAAATTCTATAGTCTCTTACAATCTTCCTTACATAATTATTCGTTTCTTTATAAGGAATATTCTCTATGTCTGAACCATCTTCTCTAATGGTTCCTTCTTCTATCCATGTGTTGACATTTCCAATCCCCGCATTATATGCGGTAAGGGCCAAATAAATATTTCCTTCGTAAATTCCCAAAAGATAAGCAAAATAGTAAGTTCCTATTTGAATATTCAGTTCTGGATCAAATAAAGCTTCCTTTGTTGGTATCTCTATCGCCAAATCATCTGCCATTTCCTGAGCGGTACTCTCCATTAGTTGCATTAACCCAACCGCTCCACTATTGGAAACAACATCTTCATCAAAATTACTTTCTGCTTTTATAATAGCAAATACTAGCAGTGGATCTAAATCATTTTCTTCTGCATATTGATTTACTAATTCTGCATATTTTTGTGGATATATCATTTTTAATACCATGTCTTGTATTCTAAAAACACCAAATAATATAGCCACTACGCATAAAATAATGATAAAAACTACGAAATATCTTTTCCTTTTGTTTTGCAAATAAAGTCCTCCTTTTTATTTTGCTTCATACCAATTTTTTGCTTCCGATACTTCTACTTCTAATGGTATAGAAAGAGTAGCTGCTCCTTCCATACTATTTTTTAATAATTGTTTTGCCTTTTCTTTTTCTTCCTCTTTTGCCTCTAATATAAGTTCATCATGTACTTGTAATACAATTTTGGCATCTACTTTTTCTTCTTTTAATTTTTTTGCTAAATTCACCATTGCTATTTTCATAATATCTGCTGCTGTTCCTTGTATTGGTGTATTCATAGCTACTCTATTTCCAAATTGTCTTACCATGTAATTATTAGATTTTAGCTCTGGAATATATCTTCTTCTAGAAAACAATGTTTCTACATACCCTTGTTCTTTTGCTTTTTCTACAATATCTGTCATAAATTTTTGTATACCACTATATTTCTCCAAATATTGTTCTATATATTGTTTTGCTTCTTTTTTAGTAACACCGATTTGCTCTGCAAGTCCAAAATCACTAATTCCATACACAATTCCAAAGTTAACTGCTTTTGCTCTGCTTCTTTGTTCTTTTGTTACTTCTTCTATTGGAATGCCAAGCACTTTGGATGCTGCTTGTTTATGAATATCTTCTCCCTCTCGGAAAGCTTGTAACATATGTTCATCTTGAGAGATATGTGCCAAAATTCTAAGCTCTATTTGAGAATAATCTGCATCTAAATAGATATATCCCTCTTTTGGCCTAAATACTTTCCTTAATTGTTTTCCTAGTTCAAATCTAGTTGGTATATTTTGCAAATTTGGCTCTGTAGAGCTAATTCTACCTGTAGCTGTTACAGTTTGATGAAAATACGAATGGATTCTTTGGTCTTTTGGATTGATATAAGGGATAAGTCCTTCTACATAAGTAGAATTTAATTTCATAAGTCCTCTATATTCTAATATTTTTTCTACAATAGGATGTTCTTTCTTTATTTTTTCTAGTGCATCCACATCTGTAGAATACCCTTTTTTGGTCTTTTTAGAAGTAGGTAGTTTCAATTTTTCAAAAAGAATAGTTCCTAATTGTTGTGTAGAATTAATATTAAACTCTTCTCCAGCCAACTTATAAATCTCTTCTGTTAATACTTGTAATTGTTCTTTCATGGTTTTTCCAAATGACTCTAACTCTTGTTTATCTACATACATACCTACCCATTGCATCCCTGCTAACACTTCTTCTAGTGGCATTTCTATATCTTTTAATAGCTTCGTCTCTTGCACTTCTTCTATTTTCTGTTCTAATATTTCTTTTAAACTTTCCAAATGGTAAGCCAAAAAAGTATTTCTTTTTTGTTTTTCTTCTTCTTGCTTTTTGATTATATCTTCTCCCATATCAAACAAGTTCATTTGTTCTTCTTTATTGGAGCTTTCACCAATGTTCTCCGTTACATTCACTTGTAAGTATTCTTCTATCAATTCTTCTAGTTCATACTTACTTCTCGTTTGGTCCAATAGATAAGCTGCTATTTCTGCATCGAAAGACATTCCTTTCATAAAAATGCCAATCTCTGCTAGCATAATCCAATCTTCTTTCATACGATAGCCTATTTTTTGAATGTGCTCATCTTCCAAAATATCTTGTAAAAGAAGTAGCTGCTTTTCTTCTATTTTACTACTATCATATACAATTTGTTTACTCTTCATACCTATACTAATACGTGTTATTTTCTTTTTTACAATTTTGGTAGGAGTATCCTCTTTTTCTTTTTCGAAATAGTAAGAAAAAATACCTTCTTTTCGAATTTCTTCTTTCCACTGTTCTAATTTCGTTCCTTCTTGTAGTTCTATGGTTTCTATTTTATAGGTTTGTTCTTCTGTTTTCTCTGGGATTGTCTCTTGTTTTTCATTTAAATGAAAACGCTCAATATATCTGTTAAAATTTAGTTCCTTAAACTTTTCTAATATTTTTTCTTCATTCCAAGGTTTTGTTTTCAAATCTTCTATGCTTTTTTCTATTGGTACTGCTAAATTAATGGTACCTAGTGTCCTAGAAAGAAGTGCTAACTCTTTATTTTCTACTAATTTTTCTCTTGTTTTTCCTTTAACAGATGCTGCTTCTCCTTTTTCGATTTCTTCATATAAATGGTCAATACTACCATAATCTTTAATTAATTGTAACGCTGTTTTCTCACCTATACCCGGTACCCCTGGAATATTATCGGAGCTATCTCCCATAAGTCCTTTTACTTCTATTAGTTGAATAGGCTCTACTCCATATACTTCTTCTACTTTTTTCTTGTCAAAATCTTCTTCCTCTGTTTTTCCCATTTTTGTTCTTGGAATACGTACTGTAATATGGTCAGAAGTTAATTGGAAAGTATCTCTATCTCCTGATAAAATCGTTACTTCCTTTCCTTCTTTTTCCGCTCTTTTAGAAAGAGTTCCTAAAATATCATCTGCTTCATAGCCTTCTTTCTCTATAATGGAAATATTCATATCTTGCAAAATTTCTTTTATCTTAGGCATTTGCTGTGCTAATTCTTCTGGCATAGCATGACGATTTGCTTTGTATCCTTCATACATTTTATGCCTTGCAGTAGGCGCTTTTAAATCAAAAGCAACTGCTAAATATTCTGGTTTTAAGTCCTCTACTATTTTAAATAAAATGGCTAAAAATCCATAAATCGCATTGGTATAACTACCATCCTTTGCTGTTAACATTTTAGCTCCCATAACACCATAAAAAGCCCTATTCATAATACTATTTCCATCTATAACCACTAATCTGCTCAAAACTTTTCCTCCTTCTTGAACTTTAGGGAGGTTCCTTAAAGTTCATCCTCTCTTCTTTATTTCTTTAACTTTTGCAATTTAAGGAACGTCCCTAAATTGCAAAGTTCATCCTCTCTTTTTTGTTTCTTTGAATTTTGAACTTTAAAGAATGTCCCTAAAGTTCACGGAAATATTCTGTCATTTTTCTTAAAGCTTTTCCTCTATGACTTACTGCATTTTTTTCTTCTTCACTCATTTCTGCAAAGGATTTATCCTGATAAAGAAAAATAGGGTCATAGGCAAATCCATTTTCTCCCCTTGGCTCTCTTAAAATACTTCCCTCACAAGACTCTTGAAAAATGTGTTTTTCTCCTTTTTCGTCTATATAGCAAATAGCACAAACAAATCTTGCTGTTCGTTCCTCTTCTTTTGCCTCTTCCATAGAATGCAAAATTTTATGAATTTTTTCTTCATAGCTTGCATTTTCTCCTGCATATCTTTTAGAATAAACACCTGGCTCTCCGTGTAGATAATCTACTTGCAAACCTGAATCATCACTAATTACTGGTTTTCCAGATAATTTATGTATTGCCTCTGCTTTTAAAATAGCATTTTCTGCAAAAGTTTTTCCTGTTTCTTCTACTTCTATATCAAACCCCGACCCTGCTTGAGAAATTACTTTTATCCCAAAAGGTTGTAATATATGGGTGATTTCTCTTAATTTTTCTTTATTATTACTGGCTAAAATAATTTCCATTTTAAATTTTCATTCCCTTCTCCCAAAATAAATCTGGTTGGAATTATTCCGAAACTAAATCTTCCGTTTTATATACACTATATCCTTCATATCGGAATTCTTTGAATTTTAAGGAACGTCCCTAAAGTTCATTTAGATTATATCATACGAAATAAAATATTACCATAAAATTTTTTAATGTATGGATAAGATTCCTAAATCTGTTATCAGATTAGAAACATTATATAAAAACAAAATATCTGTTATCCCATTTTGCGCAGCATATTCTGTTATAGAAGCTTTATAGTACCTTGGATCAATAAAATGAATTTTTTCATAGTTTTGGCATAAAAATGGCGCCATAATATGAGCATAAGAATCTTTGATGACAAGTAATTTCTTTCCATTTTCCAATTTCGTTTTGACTACCACTTTTGCATTATTTCCATTTAGGAAATAGGAATATTTATCTTTTTTCTCTAAATACTCCTCATTAAAAATGCTTTGTGTTGTTTCCTTATCATATTCTACACTTTTTAAGTCTAAATTCTTTGAATTGACATAGATTTCTATTTTGTCTTTCTCTTGATTTAGAATTTGTGCTTTGGAATCAAATGTTCCCAAAAATTCTTCTGAAACTGTTTTTTGCTCAAAATTGCTTAATTCCTCTGCCTCTAAGTTTGCTGTCTCACATAGTTTTGTATACGCTAAATAAGCCCCTAAACTAGTCATATGGTGATCCGTTTTGAAATAAATATATTTTTCTTTGTTCTCCATAAGTATATCGCTTACCTGAATTGTCTTTATGTTTCCATCTAATTGTTGATAAAACTGGTTGATAATTTCTTCTTGATTATAAGGTATCACATTATCAGGCAATTTATCTTGCTGAATATAAATGGAATTTGGTATTAGCATAAAGTAGATGGGCAATTCTGTTTTACTTGCAAATTCATTGCTTATCTTTGCCACTTCCTGTAAATGTTCTTGTTCCTTTTGTGTATATTCCATTTTTTCAAATAGATATCCGTCTTTTCCTATGTATACTCCATTACTCTCTGTCTTACCGAAGTAGCATTTCTGTTTCTGATTTTATTTTTATCCATGCATTTCTAAACACAAAATGATCATTAATATACGTATCTAGCTCTTCTTGATAGGTTCCGTCT
>CALXAS010000023.1 GCA_944386315.1 uncultured Clostridia bacterium
TTTAAATCATCTTCTGATATTTTTTTTTTTTTTTTATGTTTTACTAGTGTCACTTCTGGATATGCAACTGCAATATCCAGTTTTTTCTGACCCCATATACTACTATTCATCAAATCGGCTTCAAACAGCACATAAATGTCAGTATCATTAATTGTGCTAATCTTGGTCATGTCCTTTATGACATCTTTAGTTTCAACACAGTTTTTTGCATCTAAAAATTCATCAGCAATTTCTTGTGCCGAATCTAATTTATCCTCATCAGCTGGATAGGTTCCTCCATTAATCATTGTTACGAGGAATTTATAGAATATTTCTCCTTCAAGAGTACCATCTTCAGGGATAATTATTCTAATCTCTCTGTCCTCTCCTCCAAAAATTGACCAATTGTCGCCATCAATTACAGCATCAATAATCTTTTTGAAGTCTACTGTAATCTCGTCTTCAACTGAATTCTTAATCTCGCCATTAGATGAAACCAGCAATCCATTCTCCAGATATTTCTGAAGATTACTTGAATTCTTCATACACACAATTAATGGTGTATAAGAAGATGAAAAAATGTCAATATCATTATTTAACTTATTAATGGACTTTGTGATAATGACATTTGCATCTCCAGGCTTTTTTACAAATCCAATTGCTTTCGTTGCCGAAACCGATGAGTTGAATATAGTTTTTACCTCAGATTCACTTGCAACGTCATTGTATACTTTCACTTGGTTAGGTACAATTTCTTCTACCATTCTTGTTGAATATACAATATATCCAACAGATATTACTAAAAAAATTACCCATGTAATAATCCGTTTTTTCATTCTCTTTCATTATTCTCCTTATGCACATTAATAACTTCTCTGAGAGCCTGCATCTTATAAATGAAATTCTCGGCTTCAGAATTGTTTAAGTTTTCTTTAATCCAAGCAACTTTTTTAGTAAAAGTTTCAAGGAGTTTCGTCAACTCCTCTACTTGGCTCTCAGTTTCCTTTTCAGTTTCAACTGCTTCAATATAAATTGAAATATACTCAATTAATTTAGGTAAGTGAATCTGAAAAAGCACTTTGACCTCTGATAAATAAAAGTTGTTTAGGTTCACATGTTCCAATAAATCTTCGACATTTTTAAGAAAATCTTTATAAGCTCTCAAAAGCTTCTTTTTCTTTACGTTGAGATCATCTAGTTTGGACTTAAATGTTATACTTTTAAGTCTATCAAAATATTCATTTGACAAACTTTCGAACATCTCTTTAGCCTCATTTATGCCTTTGTAAAGTTCCTTTTCTTTCTCCTGCTGCCTTTCTTCTTCCTTCATTTTCTGCCTTTTTATTGCTTCAAAATTTTCTACTTTTTTTTCATAATTACTTTTTCTCAATTTTTCCAAGCTTTCAAAAGCTTTATCTACTCCAAATTCAATCAAGCAACAAATAATGTCCATTCCAATTGCAAAAATAATTGTCCAAGCTATAGATATTAACAGCTTCTGAAAATGTGAATATATACAGAAAAAAGCAATTACAACAATTATTGCTGTCACTATGCTGAACAAATCAGTAAAGAACCAGCAACGTTTCTTACACTGTGTCCGTCTTGAAGGTTTTCCCGAGCAAGTTGCAAAAAGTCTTTGCAACCTTTTTTTATAAGAAACATTGTACTTGTTTAGTTTGCACTCAAAGCACTTATACTTGTCCTTTAAACAAACAAATTCAGGTATAGTTATTTCTTTGTCTTCAATAATAGGTTCTTCTTTATTTTTGCCCATTTAAAACCCTCCTATTTTTTTCTTGCCTCAATAGCCAGAGCTTCCTGCTCCATTTTCTTAAGTTCAGGTAAATCTTTTTCACGAATTTCCTGAGCTTCAGCAGAAATACGCACAACTTCATCACACATAGAAATAATTGTTTCATTAATTTTTCTAAGTGTTTCAGAAGTCACCTGCGGTTTTTCAATCATTTCAGCTGATTTCAAAACTGCTGCAGATGTAATCTGTGCACTCTGCTCGAATATTTCAGCAGAAGCCTGATGTACTGCTTCCATAACAGTAGCTGCATTATACAGCCTGTATGAAAGTAAAGCTTTCGAAAAAGCTTTTTTCCATTGAGGAATCAAATTGACAACAGCATCTTCAATAGTATTGATGATTGCTATGTCTGCATTCCTCGTGATTTTCAGCGTTGGTAAGTCCTGTATAACAAGCAATCTAAACCTTACTGTATTATCCAGTTTTCGCGAGATTTCTTGAATCCCGTCATGTAACTTGCCAGCATATTCGATGTCATCCAAACTACTTTCATTGTAGCTTGGACTACTCATGAAAGCAGTTCTTTCCTCTTCTAACTCTGCTTTCCGGAGCTGAAGTGCAATACACTCAAGCTCTAATGCTTTAGCGTATTCGATATTTTTTTCTCTCATCGAACTACAGCGGATTAAATCTTCCTGTAGTGACAGGCGGACCTGCTCCAGAGTAGTTTCTGTTGCAGAAACTACTTTCTCTACGCTTTGCTGTTTAACAGTCACTTCCTCGACCTTTTTTGCAATCGATGACTGCATAATCTGACCCATGATTGGCCATTTCTCAAATGGATTTGATTTGATTTCAGCCAGCTTTTTGGTGTCTACTGACTTAAGTTTACTGGATAAATCAATCATAGTCTGATTGAAATCCTGCAAATCATTAAGTTTCGTGTTCCTTAAAAAGTTGTCTGTATCACGAGAGATTGTACTCGAAGTTGCAGATGAAAATTTTATCAGAGATTCTGCACTAAAGTCCTCTAAAGAAGACTTTAGTTCCATAACTCTTTTCTTCTCATCTTCTTTCAGTTCATCGAAACTCCGTAATGATGTTACGGAAACATCAATGATTCTCTCATTACTCTCATTTGTCATCATAGTGCTACCTCCTGTTTTTAAACTTTTCATTGTGACACTCCTTATTAATTTTTCAAAGTACGATTATGTTAATAATTATACCATTCTTTATGTTCAATGTCAATTGTAGGAATAAAAACAGGAAAAGCCCTCTTGAGTTTTTATCCTCAAAAGGGCTTTTGTAAATTCTTATTTAAGAATTTCATTGGAGAATCACAGTCTTTTGTAGTCTGGATGTACTCTCTTTTCAATGGTTAAGGCTTTTTTATTAATCAAATATTCTTCATTTGGTTTTACTGAATACTTGATATCTTTCCCGTTTAATAAATCATTAAAAAAACCAGAAGCTCTTGTAATACTAATAACATTACTGTTTTTAAATAATCCTGTTTGTCTTATATAAGGATTATTCGTTTCTTTCATAATCTTCAGAATTTTTTGATAGGTATTCTTTTTCACTATTTCTGGTTCAATCTGCATTCTCTGCTTCCAATATTGTGCCTCCGTTTCTTCTATTGCTGTAATTTTCCAAAGACGTAATGCTTCCAAGTAGTTTTGGCTTACTATGCTCGCAAACCGCTCTGCCACCTGATTTACTGTGTTACCTGAAAAAATAATTTCCTTGTACATTATTTCCTCCTTCTACCAATATATGTAGCACATATTATAGCACTTTTTTGTTTGTTTTCAAGTAGTTTACTCATCTTTTTCCTTGCTATTTTAGAAATTTATGCTAAAATAGAGCAAATATGCATGAGGAGGAAAAATATGACACTTATATATACAGTAAAGCAAAGTTCCTATACCACTGTGAAAGAAGTACTACTTTCGCATTTTGGCATTTCTCATCGATTACTGACTAAGTTAAAACGAGAAAATGCTATTTTATTAAATCATGTTCCTTGTTTTGTCAATGAGAAAATTTGTGAGGGAGATAGAATAGAGGTTTGTATGGATTATGTAGAAGAAAATGATAATATTATTCCTACTCCTATGCCCTTATCTATATTAAAAGAAACAGAAGGGTATCTTATTGTAAATAAACCCGCTCATATACCTGTTCATCCTTCTTGTTATCATTTTGCAGATACTTTATCTAATGGAATTCGCTTTTATTTTGATTCTATTGATTTAAAAAAGAAAATAAGACCTGTCAATCGCCTTGATGCAGATACTACTGGTATTGTTATTTTTGCTAAAAATGAATATGTCCAAGAGAATTTTATTAGACAAATGAAACAAAATACTTTTCAAAAATATTATTTGGCTATTACAGAAGGTTTTTGGGAAAAGAAAAAAGGAATCATTGATAAACCAATTGCTAGAAAAGAAGGTAGCATTATGGAGCGAGAAATCTCTCCTTTAGGAGAAAGCGCCATTACACATTATGAAGTATTACAGGAATATACATTGCAAGATATACCTATTTCTATTCTTTTATGCAAGCTTGAAACTGGTAGAACTCATCAAATTCGCGTGCATTTATCTTCCATGGGACATCCTCTCTTAGGAGATAGTCTTTATGGAGGTAATACCAATTGGATAGGTAGACAAGCATTACATAGTTATCAGATAGAATTTTTAGACCCTATTACTCATAAAAAAGAAAAAATACAGGCTCCTATCCCTGAGGATATGCTGTATTTCTTACAAAATATATGAGAAGTAAATCTATAAGCCGGGTTCTGTCGTGAATAGTCATTTATCTACTCCCTATATCACTATAGGGCTCAAAGCCACCATAATAAACGAAAAAGAAAAAAGCGAGCAACTTATTTTCTTTTTTATCACGGTGTTGCTCCGGATGGGGTTTACATAGCCTTCTCTTGTCACCAAAAGAAGCGGTGAGCTCTTACCTCACCTTTTCACCCTTACCTCCCAAAAAGAGGCGGTTCTTTTCTGTTGCACTTTCCTTAAGGTTACCCTCACTAGACGTTATCTAGCATCCCTGCTCTATGGAGCCCGGACTTTCCTCGTACGCTGTCTTTCGACCCTGCTATACGCGACTATTCAATTTACTCCTTTTTTATTGTAATATGTTTTGGGCTTTTTGTCAATTTTGGAAGAAAAATTTTTTATCTTATGTTTTTATCATAACCTTTATGAAAAATCTAAATATTGCATATTTTCCATCAAATTTTCATATTTTACATAAAAAACTTCTTTATCTTTTAATGCAACAGCACTATTCAATTCGTTTAGCAATACATAACTTTTGCTAAGTTTGTTCTGCATATTTTCATTTTGCAAACTTTGACCCACAATACTAGAAAAATATTCTTGTGCTCTTGTCATCTGTGTTGGAATTTCTTCCCATTTCTCCTGTTCTACTAAAACACTGCAGGCTAAAATATGAGATTTTGTGCGATATAAATTTACTTGCTCTGTTTTCTCTGTTAAAATACCTTCTGCATAAAGAGGAATATAACTATATAAATTAGCTAATACTATTAATGCATCATTTTTGTTTTCTTCTTTCACCTTTATCATTAAATTATCCATTTCTGAACTAAAGGCTAGTATGTCCTCATTTTTTACATTTTGTGTAGCATGTAAATCTACTAAAAAACTAGTCCAACTAGAATAAAGTAGCTCTGTATCCAATCTTAATGTTTCCCAATCAATGGTATTGGTTTTAGTAGTATCTAATGTGCTTTGTTCTTTTAAACTAAATTTTACATTACTCTCACTACTTTCGCTTTGTACATTTTCACTAGATTTTTGTCCACCTGAACTAGAAGTAGAACTTTGCTCTCCGGTATTAGTATTCGATTGGCTATTTTGTTCGTTGGACTGCTGATTACTAGAAGATTCTTGTTCCTTCGTAATCACATAATCTGCTAAGTTAATCCCCGTTAGTTGATAACTCATAGATAAAATACTATCATCCATATAGGAAAGTTCTGCTTTTATCTTCTCTTTGATATCTGTTTCTGATTGTTTGCCAAAACCAGAAATAGAAAAAAATAGAACGGCAAAAAATACAATAACAATAAGAACAATTCCTACATTTTTCCATACACTCTTTTTCATACAACATTCTCCTTTAAAAATAGTATGCATAAAAAAATTGCATTTTATTCCTTGTATAGTTATAAAAAAATATAAAATACTAAGATTAGAAAAATAAAGGAGAAAAACATGTATACAATTGTTAGATTATACAGTAATGTAGAAAATGAAATTGCTCGTTTTTTGCAAAAATTTTATCAAAATAATGAGGAAGATACTCAAAAAAATACGTCTTCTCCTCTTAACTTATCTAAAGATACGTTAGAATGGGAACACGTATATGAAAACCCTATAGAAATAGCAGACATTATTGGTATTTTTGCCGAAAATAGTCAAAATTATCCTATCAACATGTGGATTAGCATGGATAAAGATATCTTTATTAATGTAACAGAGCAAAATGCCGATGAAATTATACGCTATCTTTATGAGCGTTTTCCCTATTAAATCTTGTCAGTTTCTAGATATTCGCACAATTTAAGCTTCTTTTTCTAATAAAATCGTAACTGGACCATCATTAATTAATTCTACTTGCATATCTGCTCCAAAAATACCATGTTGAACCTCTATTCCTTGCTTTTTGCACTCTTCCATACAATATTCATACAAAGCATTTGCCTTTTCTGGTTTAGCAGCTCCTATAAAACTCGGCCTATTTCCTCCTGAACAATCCGCATATAAAGTAAATTGAGAAACCATTAAAAGACTACCTTGTATATCTTTTAAAGCCAAATTCATCTTTCCATTTTCATCTTCAAACACACGCAATTTAATTAATTTTTGTACCAAATAATCTGCAACTTCCTCTGTATCATTTGGTCCTACTCCTACCAATACCAAAAAACCTTTTTCTATCTCTCCAGTTGTTTCTCCATCCACTGTCACTTTTGCTTTTTTTACTCTTTGTATCAAAAACCTCATTTTCTATTTTTCCTTTCCATGCAATTTAAGGAACGTCCCTAAATTGCAAAGCTCACATTTCATCCTTCTTTTCTCTCGTCATTAATTGATTGACTGCCACTTTTGGATCTAAATGATGATATAGCATATCATATACAGCTTCTACTATTGGCATTTCAATATGATATTTTTTAGATAGTTCATAGGCTACTTCTATATTGTCTACTCCTTCTATTACCATACCAATTTCTGCTCTTGTCTCTTCTAGTGTTTTTCCCTGTCCTATTAACTTGCCTGCTCTTCTATTTCTACTATGTTCACTAAGACAAGTTACAATTAAATCTCCTAAACCTGTTAATCCATAGAAAGTCTCTTTTTGACCTCCAAGCTCTGTACCTAATCTTGCTATCTCTCTTAATCCTCTTGTAATTAAGGCAGCAAAAGTATTATCTCCTAATCCAATTCCTGCTGCTACCCCTGCACAAAAAGCAATAATATTTTTTAAAGCTCCTCCTAGTTCAATTCCTCTCATATCATCCGATGTATATACTCTTAAATTTTCATTCATAAATACATCTTGCAAAAGTTTTGCATCTTCTTTATCTTCTGCTGCAATTACCATAGCTGTCGGAATAGCTTTAGATACTTCTTCTGCATGGCTTGGACCAGATAAGACGGCAAGTCTTGTTTCTGGCATTTCTTCTTTTAACACTGTATCTAAGGTAGAAAGCGTTTCTTTTTCAAATCCTTTTGTACAAATCACCACAATTTGATTCGTAACATAATTTTTATATTCTCTTACTGTGCTTCTAGTAAATTTAGAAGGAGTAACATGCAAGATAATCTCGCTCTCCTTTATTGCTTCTTGATAGGAAGTAGTACAAACAATACCTTCTGGTATAGTTACTTCTGGAAGAAATTTGCACTTTCTTTCCTTGTTAATAAGATTTGCTTCTTCCTCCATATAGGACCATATTTTTACTAAGTGTCCCATTTTTGCTAAATGGATGGCAAGTGCCACTCCCCAACTTCCACTTCCTATTATGGCTATTTTCTTCATTATTTTTCTTCCTTTCGTACATTTTTTCTAATGCTTTTTATATGATATTGTCTTCTATTTTATCTTTTTAAAATCTAATTTGTTTTCTGTTCCAGAAAGCAATCTCTTTATATTGCTTCTATGATTAAATATAACAATAGCTGCTAAGATAATAGAAAATACAATATAGTTGAAATGGCTACCTGGTACTAAATAACCTGTAGATTCTGGCATACATAGTACTAAAATAGGATATAAAATAGCTGCTCCTACAGAGCCTAAAGACACCATCTTAGTAAGTATCATTAGTACTAAAGCAAATATCAAACAAATAAGACCAATATGCCAATTTATCATTAATAATACGCCTAATGCTGTTGCTACTCCTTTTCCTCCTTTAAAACCAAAGAAAATAGGAAAAGTATGTCCTAATACAACAAAAATTGCAGCAAGTTGTACCAAAGTATCTGCTCCTTCTTTAGTAATAAGACCTGTAATATATGCTATTAAAACAGCAACCACACCTTTTAAAATGTCACATATCAAAGTAATAATAGAGGCTTTTTTTCCTACTGTACGAAGTACATTTGTAGTTCCTGCATTTCCACTTCCTTTTTCTCTTACATCAAAACCAGCCATTTTTTTACTGATAATTACAGAAAAACTAATGCTACCTAATAAATAGGCAATAACCGATACAATCATCATTGCTACCATATTTTCATCCTTCTTTCTTTTTTATATTTTCTAGATGCCTCTTGCTTTGCTTATTTTTGTGCATCCTTATCACTTTTCTCTCTTACCATCATACGAATAGGTGTACCTGTTAAATCAAATTCTTTACGGATTTGATTGACTAAATATCTTTCGTAAGAAAAGTGAAATAGTTTTTTATCATTTACAAAAACCACAAATGTAGGTGGTTTTGTAGCAGCCTGTGTCATGTAATAAATTTTTAACCTTTTTCCTTTATCTGTTGGTGGCTGTGTAATAGCAATTGCTTCATTTAGCACTTGATTTAGTACTGCTGTAGAAACACGCATCGCATTTTTATTTGCCACCTGATTAATCATTTCAAATAGCTTTGTTACTCTTTGTCCTGTTTTTGCAGAAATAAAAATAATAGGAGCATAAGCTAAATAAGGTAAGTCTTGATATATTTGTTTTTTGTATTTTTCTGTAGATTTATCATCTTTCTCTATCGTATCCCATTTATTTACCACAATGATAATACCTTTTCCTGCTTCATGTGCTTCTCCTGCAATTTTTGTGTCTTGCTGAGTAACTCCTTCATTCGCATCTATTAAAATAAGACACACATCTGCTCTTTCTACTGCCATCAAACTTCTCATAACACTGTATTTTTCAATTTTCTCTTCTACCTTGCTTTTTCTTCTAATACCTGCTGTATCAATAAAAACATATTTTCCAAATTCATTTTCAAAAGGAGAATCAATTGCATCTCTGGTAGTTCCTGCTATGTCACTCACAATAACCCTATTTTCTCCCAGAATTTTATTAATTAAAGAAGATTTTCCTACATTTGGCTTTCCTATCACAGCTACTTTAATCGTTTCGTCTTCTTGGTTTTCCTCTTCTTTTGGTAATTTTTCATAAATAGCATCCAAAACATCACCAATGCCAATAGCATTTACAGAGGATACCGGATAAGGATCTCCTAATCCTAAATGATAAAATTCATATACCTCTGGCATAGTTTCACCATATTGGTCTGCTTTATTGCATACTAAAATGATAGGCTTCTTAGATTTTTTTAGCATTAAACTAATTTCCTTATCATCTGCCGTAACACCTTGTTTTACATCTGTAATAAATACAATCACATCTGCAAGTTCCATGGCAATGTTTGCTTGCTCACGCATTTGTGATAAAATGACATCATTGGTTTCCGGCTCAATTCCCCCTGTATCTACTAAATAAAACGATTTTCCTCTCCAATTTGCTTCAGCATAAACCCTATCCCTTGTAACACCTGGCTCATCTTCCACAATAGAAATACGTTTTCCTGCAACATAATTAAAAAAGGTAGATTTTCCTACATTTGGTCTTCCTACTATAGCAACAGTTGGTTTCATTCTTTTCACTCCTTTTTCTTACAGCCTCATTTTATCTCATTTTTGGGTTTACGTCAAGGTGTCCTACTCATCCCTGACATTTTTGTGACATGTCTCATTTAGGCCCTGACTTAAATGAGACATTGACATTTTTCGACTATATTCTTGGGCTATATTTTATTTTTAGCCCCACTAAAACACAAAGCCCGATGAAAGAGATAACAGCAGATACTTTCATTATCCATGTTCCTGTATATTGTACTTGCACTGTAGCTTTTTCTAATACAGGAATTTCTACTCCCACAAATCCATTTTCTGTTTCTAGGGTTTTTAGTTCTACTTTACTACCATCTTCTTTTTGCAGAATTACTTGGTAGCCTGGATAATAGATGTATGGCAATTCTAGTAGACTTTCTTCTACGACATATTGTATTTCAAGATTTAAATTTGTATTTTCTTTTTGCTCGTTTTCTATTTGTGCACTTCCTTGTAGTACTTTTACCCTTTGGTCTCTTTCTTCTATATAGCTTCTATTTTGAAATGATTTACTAGGCAAATACTCCATGCTTGCCATTCCGGCATGTACTCTTCCTGTTTCTGCAGTTAGTGGAACTGCTGGCCACAATACATTTTCATCAAAATCTTCTAAATAACGCAAATGTGTGCTAAAAAAGGAGGTTAATATCATAAGCACTACTCCTAATATACCAACATCTTTGATACTAAAATCTCGAATTGCCATTCCTAAATTGATAGCCACTACTACGCTAAAGAAAAAGCAAGAAAATTCTAACATACGGAAACTGAATTGTAGCATTTTCAAAATAGATGGTAAATGCTCAAATGGGAAAATCTTTAAACTCATAATAACAGAAACAATTCCTGCTATGAGCATAAAAATATAAGTTTTATATAAAAATGCCATTTGCTTTTTATTTTTTCTCATTTTTTTGATGGCTATTGGCGTTAGTGCAAGCCCTATTAAACTTAAGAAACCTATTTCATAAATCATTCCTCCGTCTGGTTTGGTAAATAACAAATCTGTTGTGTCTAATTTATAGGCAACTAGTACTTCTGTTCTTTCCATTCTACCAGGCTGAAATACTTCATACTCTGCACTTTGTTTTGTCTCTAGAAGTGGCATCCAGAAAAAGCTTGTAATGGCAATTGCAAACACTAAATTTACAATTAGTTGCTTTAAAATTTTTTTATTTTTTAATCTTTTGCTATGCAATAGCACATAAATAAAACAAAAGATAGCTGTATACATGGTAATAACTGTATGGGTTAAAATAAGCCCTATTGTACCAATAGCAAGTAGAAAATCCTTTTTCTTTTTCTGATATAAAATGCGATATAATCCCAAAAATATCCATGGTAAAAATACAAAAGAAGTTAGTTCTGCTAATGCATAGCGAATGTACATATCAGTTAATCGATATGGTGCTACAATATAAAGCATAGCTGCCACAATGGCAATTTTAGAATTTTTACTGATTTCTTTTACACATTGATACATGGAAAGTCCTGTAAAAAAGGTAACCACAAACATAAATAGTTTGATACATCCTGCAAAAGAAAATCCAATCCATTTAAAAAGAAGCGGTGCAAATGCTGTAAACGGGCTATAAAATAAATTCCATGAATACCCAAATCCATTGCAGAAGGCAGACATAATAACAGGAAAGCTCTGCCCTTCTTCTATGGACTTATATGTTCCCATTAACCTACAAATATGTTGTATACCATCATCATAAGTAATATCTAATTGAGAGCTAAGTAATGGAAGGCTCACAAATATAGACATCAATAGAATAAAAAGTAGTGCTATTTTATTGATTTTTATTTTATGATTCTCCATTTGCTTTCTCCTTTTTATTTTGCTTAAAAGTATAGAAACAAAAGCCAATGAGTGCTACTAAACTAATGCCATAAGATATTTTTGTTATCCATGTACTTACATAATCCACATGAATCGTAGCATTTTCTATATCCTCTGTTATAACAGCACTCAAATAGCCATGTTCCGATTCTACTGCTTTTAATTCTATACTCTCTCCATTTTCTTTTTCTAGTGTAATTTGATAACCTGGATAATAAATATATGGAAATTCTAATCTCGTTCCTGCTTGTAAATCTTCTAGTTGTATTTGCATATGTAAATCTTCTTTTTCTTCTGCTATTATGGTAGCATCTCCTTCTAATAAATACGTTTTATCTTTTCTTTCTAACATATATGTTCTTTGTTCATTTAAAGCATTTACTGGTAAATATTCACGGTTAATTTGAAAATGAGATAGCGTTTGCGCACTTTTTATATATTCTTCATATTCTTTATCTAAAGTAGCATCTTTTTGTTGAAACATTTGCATTAAGTTTAATGTATATGTTACAGAAACTAGAATAAATACGATACTAAACACATATTTCCATTTCTCTTTTTTTACAAAATTCTGTAGTAAAATAACTATATTTACCCCACAGATAAACGCAATAAAGAAATCAAAAAATCCCATCATTCTCCATGCATATTGCAACTTACATAAGATATTTGGTAGCCATTTCCACGGAAAGAAATGAAAACACATAACAAGACTAATATAAGCAAATAGCATAAAAATGATATAAGTATCTTTATATTTTTTATCTACTTTGCGCGTAGTATAGATACTAGCCACAAGAAATAATAAGGTAGGAATTCCTATACGGAAAGTAGTTCCATTTTCTTCTTCCTTCTCCGTAAATATTTGATAGAACTCTAGCGTATTTTCCTGCACATATTTACTATTTGTGGACATAATGGAATTATCAAAAATAGCATAATTTGCAGCAGTTTTTGCTTCTAGCATTGGAAGCCAGAAAAACGCCGTTATAAGTAAGATAAAAAGAATATTAATACATAGTTTTTCTAATATTCCTTTTTCTTTTAGTTTTTTTACATAGAATAAAATATACGCTACAGCAAAAATTGCTGTATAGAAGGTAGATATGGTATGACTAAGCATTAAGCCAATTGCTCCGTATAGCAATAAAATAATGCTTCTTTCCATCTTCTTTAAAAAGATTGTATAGTCCTAAAAATACCCATGGAATAAAGGCAAGTGCCATAAATTCACCAATGGCATATCGTTTATATACATTCGCTAATTTATATGGCGCTATCATGTAAAAAAAAGCCGCAAAAAAAGCAATACTTCTTCTTTTCGTTATTTGAAATGCCAATTGATACATAGAAATACCAGACGCAATAATGCATATTGCTCCAAACAATTTTAAAGCTAGCATATAGGTTGGTACAAACATTTTTACGAGAAGCGGTAGATAAGTTGCAAGAGGTGGATAGAATAAATTCATGGCATATCCAGCACCATTACATATACCTGGTGTGATGATAGGTGGGAATTGCCCTTGCTTTAATAATTCATCTGTTTTTAGTATGCGAATTAGATGTAAAGATCCATCATGTGTTTCTCTTATTTGTATTTGTGTAAGTCCTAAACTTAATAAAATGCCTATGAAAATGATAAGAATATAATGTATTTTTTTATTCTCTTTTATCTGGTACATTATCTTTTGCATATTTTTTCATTCCCTTCTTTATTATCTTTTGTATTATATCATTCCTGTATTTAGAAAGAAAGAGTTTTTTCGTTTTTTCTTTAAAAACAAAAAAACAGCGTTACAGTTCAGTAAGAAATTTTAATAAGCATAGCTAAAAGAGGCTTTTTACCTCAATGGCTATGCTATAATTGTTT
>CALXAS010000024.1 GCA_944386315.1 uncultured Clostridia bacterium
CTTTTCCTCCTTTGTTTATTTTTTACTTTCTTTGTCTTACCGCTTCGTAAATAACAATTCCTGCTGAAACAGAAGCATTTAAGGATGTTATCTTTCCTCTCATTGGTATTTTCACTAAAAAATCACAAGCTTCTTTTACAATTCTACTCATACCAAATCCTTCGCTCCCTATTACAATGGCGATTGGTCCTTTTAAATCTTGTTTATCATAATTTACAGTAGCACTCATATCTGTTCCACAAACCCAAATTCCTTGCTCTTTTAATTTTTGTATAGTTTGTGCTAAGTTGTTTACTCTTGCTATTTTCATATATTCTACCGCTCCTGCAGATACTTTACTTACTGTACTATTTACCAAAGCACTTCTCCTTTTAGGTAAGATAATGCCATGTACCCCTGCCGTCTCCGCAGTTCTAATAATAGAACCTAAATTATGCACATCTTCTATTCCATCTAATATTACTATAAAAGGATCTTCTTGTCTAGTCTTTGCTTCTTCTAAAATATCCTCTATTTCCACATAATTAAATGGTGGTACAATAGCAATGACTCCTTGATAATTTTGTGTTTGTGCCATTTTTTGCATTTTGTTTTTATCTAATTCTGTTAGTACAATTTTTCTTTCTTTTGCCATTGCTATAATTTTATAAATAGAACCATGTTTTTCTCCTGCTTGAATATAAATCTTATTAATATCTCTACCGGATTCTAATAACTCTAGTACACTATTTCTTCCTTCTATTTGGTCATCAAAGTGTTTTTCTTCTATACCTTCTTTTTTATTTTTTTCCATTCCTATCTCCTTTGAGCTTCGTATATCTATTCTATTCCGTCTAAATTTTCTTTTAATGGTATTACATTCCAAAGCTTATTCTTCATCCAATTTTAAAACGCTAAGAAATGCCTCTTGTGGAATTTCTACATTGCCTATCTGTCTCATTTTCTTCTTTCCTTTTTTCTGCTTTTCTAGTAGTTTTTTCTTTCTGGTAATATCACCTCCATAACACTTAGCAAGTACATCTTTTCTCATAGCAGAAATGGTTTCTCTTGCTATAATTTTGCCCCCCACTACTGCTTGCAATGGAATGCTAAATAATTGTCTAGGAATGACTTCTTTTAATTTTTCTACCATTTTCTTGCCTCGTGTATAAGCAGAATCTTTATGTACAATGAAAGAAAGGGCATCTACATTTTCCCCATTTACCCATATATCTAGTTTTACCAATTCAGAACGCCTATATTCTTTCATTTCATAATCGAATGAAGCATAGCCTTTTGTACGAGATTTTAATTGATCAAAAAAGTCGTAAATAATTTCATTCAGTGGCATTTCATAAATAAGGGTTACTCTATTTTCATCTAAATATTTCATATCTTTATAAATGCCTCTTCTGTTTTGACAAATCTCCATAATATTTCCTACAAATTCTTTTGGTGTTAGAATTTGTGCTTCTACAAAAGGTTCTTCCATAAAAGATATTTCATTTTGTGCTGGTAAATCGGATGGGTTATATAATTCTAATACTTGTCCATCTGTTTTATGGATTTTATAAATAACCGATGGAGATGTTGTAATTAAGCCTAAATCAAATTCTCTGTCTAATCTTTCTTCTATAATTTCTAAGTGTAATAATCCTAAAAAGCCACAACGAAATCCAAATCCTAATGCTGTGGAAGTTTCTGGTTCATATTCTAATGCTGCATCATTTAATTTTAATTTTTCTAATGCTACCTTCAAATTTTCATAATCGCTTCCATCAATTGGGTATAACCCACAATACACCATAGGATTTACTTTTTTATATCCTGGTAATGGTTTTTCTGCTGGACTATTTCTTAAAGTTATTGTATCTCCTACACGAATATCAGATAAGTTTTTAATGCTTGCTGCTATATAGCCTACTTCTCCTGCCTCTAGCTCTTCACAAGGTTCATATCTTCCTGGCTCAAAATGTCCTACTTCTGTTACGGTAAAATTTTTACCATTTGCCATAAGTAAAATTTCGTCTCCTACTTTTACAGTTCCATCTTTTACTCTTACATAAGCAATGGCTCCTTTATAGTCGTTATACAAAGAGTCAAAAATTAAACAAGTAAGAGGTTTATTTTTATCTCCTGTTGGTGCTGGTAAGTCCGTTACAATTCTTTCTAGTACCTGATCTACATTTAGTCCTGATTTTGCTGAAATGCAAGGAGCATCCTCTGCTGGTATTCCAATAATATCTTCGATTTCTTTTTTTACTTCTTCTGGTCTTGCATTTGGCAGGTCCACTTTATTAATCACTGGCAAAATTTCCAAATTATTATCAATTGCTAAATAAACATTGGCAAGTGTTTGTGCCTCCACCCCTTGACTACTATCTACTACAAGTACAGCTCCATCACAGGCAGCCAAACTTCTAGATACCTCATAATTAAAATCCACATGACCTGGGGTATCTATTAAATTTAGTTCATAAGTGTTTCCATCTTTTGCCACATAATTCATGCGCACTGCTTGGGATTTAATGGTAATCCCTCTTTCTTTTTCTATTTCCATGTTATCTAATACTTGGCTTTCCATTTCTCTCTTGGATAATACTCCAGTCATCTCTATTAATCTATCTGCCAAAGTAGACTTACCATGGTCTATATGAGCTATAATACTAAAATTACGAATATATTTCTTTTTGTCTTCCATGCTTTCCATTCCTTTTCTTTTTATCTACGCCTATTTTAGCATACTATAGTAGAAAAAGCAAACAAAACTTCCACACTTATTTTCTATTTGTGTGAAAGTTTTCTTTTTGATTTTATATAATAGTTTTATAATTCTCCATAGCCACTCTCTAGCCATTCTTCTTCCCATCTGTCATATTCTTCATTTAATGCTTCCATAAAATCTTCTGGGTTATTTATCACTTCATAAGTTACTGTTCCTACAATAAACACCCAAAAGATAATAATAACAATTGCTATAGCAGATAGCACTGTTCCTGCTATTCCCATTGCTTTTGGCTCTTTATTTTTACTTTTTTTCACAATCTCCACAATTCCTAAAATCAAACCTATTAGTGCTGGTATAAATGCAATTGCTCCTATTACTGGTATAAATCCAATCAGTAAAGATATAATTCCTAATACTAATGCAGCAACTCCCATGTTTCATCCTCCCTTTATTTTTATTTCTTATACTATCATTCTACTAAATTCTACATTTTCTGTCAAACCCATTTTGCTATTTTTACTATTATTTTTTGTTTTTTAGAAAGACCTACTATTTCAACAATATCGTATTTTCCTTTGCCACGTATGGTTAAAACGCTATTTTCTTTTACTTCTTTTGTTCCTTTGGTTGTCATCTCATAATTTAAAAATACTCTTTCTTGTTTTAAATATTCTTCTGCTTTTGCTCTAGAACACTCTACAATCTCCGATACAATCGCATCTAAACGCATAGAAGGCACTACAATATTTTTTTCTTCTTTTTTCTGTTCTATTCTTCTAATATCTTGCAGCTCTACTTCTTCCAAATTTGCCTTTTGAAACCTCGTTAAATCTCCTAAATGCTCTCGTAAGAAAGGAAGAATTTCTTTATCTACTAGAATGTCTGCTCCATCCTCTTCTACAAGAATGTCCCCTATTTTTTCTCTTTTTACTCCTAATTTTAGGATACCACCTAGATAAATACGATGCTCATATTCTCCTATTTTTTCTTTGGGAAGTTTTACTCGTAAAACGCTTATTTCTATCTCTTTTCCTTCTTCACTTTTTTCAGGATAAAAATAGAGTTGTTTTCTTTGTGCATTTACATAGCCTCCTTGCCACGAAAAGTGACCTATTTTTTGTCTTTGCAAAAAGGATTCTACCAATTTTTGTTCTGCCATATCTAAAAAATCTGTATGAGTGATTTGTTTTTTGGTAGTACTTGCTACTTGTTTGTCTAAGACTTTTGCAAGAATAAGTCTATCCTCTTCTTTCTTGTATTTTGATAAAATTTCTTGCTTGTTCATTTTCTTTCCTCTTTCTCATTTCTTTTTCTAAAGAAGGGAAACATCCATATATTTTTTCCAATTCTTCTACACTTCCCTGGGGAATAAAGGCATCTGGATAGCCATAAGTCTCTATCGTAATGTCTTGTAAATGATGCCTTACTATTAATTCCATAACACTAGAGGCAAGTCCCCCTTTTAAAATATTATCTTCTATGGTAATTGCCCTTTTGGTTTTTTGAATAGATTTTAAAAGAGTATTCTCATCCAAAGGTTTTAAAAAACGTACATTAATGACTTCCGCTTCTTTTCCATATTTCTGCAGACTTCTTGCATATTCCATTGCTTTTTCTACCATATTACCAATCGCAATAATGGAAATATCTTTCCCTTCTTGCAGAATTTCCGCTTTTCCCTTTTCTATTTTTTCATGTTTTGTAAAAACCTCTTTTGCTTGTCCTCCTCTTGGATAGCGAATAACAACAGGCTCATGTAGACTGAAAGCATAAGTTAGCATATCTTCTAATTCCTTAAAATCTTTTGGTGCCATAAGCACAAGGTTTGGTACAATTTGCATAAAAGATAAATCATAAATTCCTTGATGGGTTTCTCCATCTGCACCAACAATTCCAGCTCTATCTACACACATTACTACCGGTAATTTTTGCAAACATACATCGTGAATTACTTGATCATATGCTCTTTGATAAAAAGAAGAATAAATAGGTACTACTGGTCTTAATCCTTCTCTTGCCATTCCAGCTGCCATAGAAAGAGCATGTTGTTCTGCTATTCCTACATCAAAAAATCTATCTGGAAAATTTTCTTTAAATTTAGTAAGACCCGTTCCATCTGCCATAGCAGCTGTAATAGCTACAATACGATTATCCTTTTGGGCTAGTTCTACTAGCTTTTCTCCCATTACATGGGAATAGTCTAACTGTTTTTCTTTTTTGGATTTTCCTGTTGCTTCATCAAAAGGCCCTGTTGCGTGGAATTTATCTGGATTTTTTTCTGCAAAAGGATATCCCTTTCCCTTTTTCGTAATGATATGTACTAAAACTGGTTGTTCTTTTTCCTTTTGTGCCAAACGTAAAATCCACTCCACTCTTTCTATATCATGCCCATCTACTGGTCCTAAATATTTAAAGCCTAAATCTTCGAAAAACATATTGGGTAAAAATAGTTGTTTTATACTATATTTTACTTTTCTAGCTAGCAGAATAATAGGATTTCCAATCATCGGTGTTTTTTCTAGTATTTTACGAATAAAATTATTGGATTTTTTATAGAATTTTTTAGTTCTCATCTTTGTCAAAAAACGAGAAATTCCACCTACATTTTTGGAAATACTCATTTCATTATCATTTAATACTACGATTAACCTTGTTTTACTATTTCCTGCGTCATTTAATGCTTCTAATGCCATTCCTCCTGTTAGAGCTCCATCTCCGATGACAGCTACTACATCATGTTGTTTTTCTTGCAAATCCCTTGCTCTTGCCATTCCTAATGCAACGGATATAGAAGTACTACTATGCCCCGTATCAAAGCAATCATAAATAGATTCTTTTGTCTTAGGAAAACCTGCAATTCCTCCTAAAGTACGCAAGGTGTCAAACTTATCTTTCCTACCTGTTAATAGTTTATGCACATAAGTTTGATGGCCCACATCCCAAATGATTTTATCTTCTGGCATAGAAAATACACTGTGCAAGGCTATGGTTAATTCTGTTACTCCTAAATTAGAAGCCAAATGCCCTCCTGTTTTGGAAACAGTATGAATAATTTTTTCTCTGATTTCTTCTGCCAATTGTTGCTTTTCCTGCAAATTTAATTTTTTTACATCATCTGGCGTATTTATGGTGTCTAATATTGGCGACATGTCTTCCTCCCTCATTTTACGTTATATCATCACATATAATAATAATGTTGTTATTAATGGAACTGTCAAATTATCTGTTCCTTTGATAGAAATTGCTTCTAATAAAGTAGCCACAGCACTAAGAAGTACTGCTTTTACTCCCCACAATGGCGTTTGTTCTATACATAAAAAAACAGCTAAAATGATAAAAGATACCAAAAACATGGTAGCTGAACCTGCTATTGTTTTATGAGATGAACCAATTTTATAGGAATAACTTTTGATAGCCCTACCTACTACTGCAGCTAGTCCATCCCCATATCCCATAATCAAAACTCCAACAAGACCTAATTCTGGTTTTTGTACGATTCCAAAGGAGAAAATAGCTAGTAAAAATAGAGTAATAGCATAATATACTGTACCTAGTCCTTCTTCTTTGGAGTCTCTTTCCATAACAGAGATCAAATTTCTTTTATAAGAAAGATAATTTACAAGAATAAAGCAAAGAGGCAAACTACATGCCCAAAATACATTATCAAAGAAACACATAGCAATTATCCACCAATTGGCAAGCATAATGTGGATAAACTTTCTGCTTGCTTCTTTCCCTGCTTTTTCAAAAAACTTTCCTGCTACTAGCACTAATCCTATATATACTAAAGAAATAATAATACCTATTATATTTTTCATACAATCTATTACCCCTTTTTTGTTATTTTTTCTATCCTACCACATAATCCTCTATATTTCCAGTCTATATTACAATTTTATTTCTTTTTCGCTATTTTTATTGCTTTCTTTATTACAATATATTATTCTTGAAAGGTATACAAATAGCTTTTTTACAAAAACTATGGATAAAAAAGAAAGGAAGGAATAAATCATGAAAAAAATGAAAAATAAGTTATGGTTTTCTCTTTTTGTAATACTAATGCTAATTTCTACCACTTGTTTTGCAGCTTCGGTTTCTTCGGATGATGCTACTTTAACATTAGTAGAGAATAATGTTTGTACAATTCAGGTAACAGATTTTGTACAATTTGAAAAAAGTTTAATAGAATTTGATGAAACCAATAAAGAGTTTACTATTCAATTAGAAATAACCAACACAGCAGAAGAAGTTTTCCCAGAACCAACGGAAATTTTTCTAGTAATAGACAATTCTTTAAGTATGGATGACGAAGTATCTCCTGATGTTACAAGACTTGCTACTGTTACCAACTCAGCTAAAACTCTTGCTAGTCAATTATTAGAAAATGAGAATGTATCTTTAGGTGTTGTAAGTTTTTCTACAGGTGATGAAGAAGGCACTATTACAGATGCAAGTCTTCTACTTACACCTTCTCATGATGTAGAAGAAGTAACTGCTAGCATAGATTCCATTGCTTCTGGTGAATTGGGACCTAGAACAAATATTGACGCAGGATTAACACTTGCTAACCAAAATTTTTCTGAAGATTGCCAAAGCAAATATATTGTTTTATTAACAGATGGTGTACCAAATACAGCTGTAGGAGGTCCTACACAAACTTATTCAGGAGAAACTGCTACTAAAACAAGAGCTACTTTGCAAAATATTACAGAAGAAGGCGTTCATATATTTTCTTTAATGACTGGTGTAGTAGATATTGAAGAGCCAAGTACTGGCATTAGTTATAAAACATTGGCAGAAGAAATTTTTGGAACTCCTGAAGAACCAACTGTTGGAAAATTCTATTATATCACAGATGATGAGATAGAACAAACTGTATCAGAAACGATTCTTGCGGATATTACCAATGTTGCAGATTCTACGATTCATAATTTAAATATTTACGATTATTTTCCACAAGAGATTATCGATAACTTCGATTTTAGTTACGTAACTTCTCCTAACTTAGGAACCGTTTCTGCTGAAATTAATGTAGAAGATAGATATATCGTATGGCATATAGATTCTTTAGCACCTGGTCAAAGTGGATCATTAACTTACAAATTGAGTTTAAAATCCACTATAAATTCTGAAATTGATAAACAAATACTACCTACTAATGAAAAAGTAGAAATTACTTCTGAAGATATTGTTTCAGAAGACGGTAGTCACACAGTATCTTCTACTGTTTCACCTCAGGTACAAGTAAATCTTCCTGAAGAAACACCTACCCCACCAGTCAATACAGTAGATAATACCGTAGCTAATACCATAATTCCTCAAACAGGTACAAATAACTTCCCTATGATTTTTATTGGTATTGTTGCCATCGTAGCAACTATAGTTGGTGTTAGATTTTATCAATTGCGTAAGAATGTAAAATAGAGATGCAGAAATCTAATAAATATTAATTGTATGTTTCAATTGAATAATAAAAAAATTTAAAAAGAAAAGGTAGAACCCATTAAAAAGGATTCTATCTTTTTTTTCAGTTTTATTTGTAAACATCTGCCCAAAATTACTCCTGTATTTCTGCTTCTATGTTTAATAATCTGTTATATTTTGCTACTCTATCCGTTCTACAAGGTGCTCCCGTTTTTATTTGTCCACTATTGGTTGCTACTGCTATATCTGCAATAGTTGTATCTTCTGTTTCTCCTGAACGATGGGATATCACTGTAGTATATCCATTCTTTTTTGCAAGTTCTATAGTATCTAAAGTTTCTGTTAAGGTTCCTATTTGATTTGGTTTTATTAAAATACTATTGGCTACCTTTTTTTCTATCCCTTTTTGCAAACGTTTTGGATTTGTTACAAACAAGTCATCCCCTACTAATTGTATTCTCTCTCCTATTTGTTTTGTAAGGCTTTGCCAATGCTGCCAATCTTCTTCTGCTAGTCCATCTTCTATGGAGATAATAGGATATTTATTGGTTAATTCTACTAGATAACCTATCATTTCTTCTGGTGTTTTCAGTTCTTGTTTTTTCCACAAATAGTAGCCTGTTTTATTGATTTTTTTTGCTTCTTCCCACATTTCCGTACTAGCAATATCTAAGCTAATTGCCACATCTCTTCCTGGTATATAACCAGCCCTTTGGATGGCTTCTACAATTAACTCGATAGCTTCTTCTTCTCCTTCTAAATTAGGGGCAAATCCACCTTCATCTCCTACTGCTACGCTATGCCCTTTTTCTTTTAATACTTTTTTTAAAGTATGGTACACGGTTACTCCCATTTCCATTTTCTCTCTAAAGTTTTTTCCACCGACAGGCATTATCATAAATTCTTGACTACTAATATTATTATCAGAATGTTTGCCACCATTAATGATGTTCATCATAGGAGTAGGAAGCATTTTCCCATTTACTCCACCTAAATAACGATATAATTCCATTCCCAAAGAATTAGCTGCAGCTTTAGAAACCGCAAGCGATACTCCCAAAGTAGCATTTGCTCCTAATTTTCCTTTATTCTCTGTTCCATCTAAATCTATCAAAGCCTGATCTATTTTAGTTTGTTCATATACATTCATCTTTTTTAGTGCTTTTGCTATTTTTTTATTGACATTCTCTACTGCTATTTTTACTCCTTTTCCCATTAATCTATCTTCTTTATCTCTTAATTCTATTGCTTCAAAACTTCCTGTAGAGGCACCAGATGGCACTAATGCTGTTCCACAAAATCCTCCTTCTGTTATTACTTCTACTTGTACTGTAGGATTTCCCCTAGAATCAAAAACTTCCAAAGCTTTTACACTTTCTATTCCTAGATAATCTTTCATAACACACTCTCCTTACTTATCTATTTTTGTTTTATCTGTTTATACTATTCCCTTTTCTTTCACAAATTATTTCATAATTTTGTAAAAAACTGAAATTTTGTCTAGCTTTTTTCTTCTTTTTGTGTTATGATAAATAAGTAATTAAATTTTGGGGTATCGCCAAGCGGTAAGGCATCGGACTCTGACTCCGACATTCCTGTGTTCGAATCACAGTACCCCAGCCACTTAAAAGTAGCAGATAGGAAATTATCTGTTATTTTTTATATTTGCTAGTGATTTGAGAAAAAATATAAAGAAAAGTCAACTTACAGTCAAGTTAGAATTCCACATTAAGAATTCTAAAAGTGGCTTTAAATAGAGACTTCTGCAGATAAATGATATCTTACATATGTCTTCAGTCAACTTACAGTCAAGTTAAATTAAGCCCAATATGGAACATATTTCATATATCTAGGGGCAGTACTCGTTGTTTTTCTTTTTTTCTATAGTTTGTGTTTTTCCTTACACTATGCCACTTTTTTTGCTTGCAATTTAAACTCTCCCATATTTGTTTTCGCATGAATAATTAATACATTTCCCTTTAACTCTCCTTGAATATTATACGTAATATTTATCATATTATTTTGAATACTTCCATTCAAATAGCATACATTCCCATTTACCTTTCCACCTGTAATATTATTTTTCATACCCATTACTTCCAATATTCCATTTAAATCATTTCCATTTGTTTTTAAAGTAAGTCTTGCATTAATTGGTCCCATTGGTGTATTAATAGACGTTTCGTAAATTCCATCCATTTTTCTTAATCCTCCTCTTCCTTTTTGTTCATTATATGCATTTTTCCCGGAATGTTGAACAAGAATCGGACAGATTTAAAAATCTTTTTTATCACAAAAAAGAGATATCATTTTGATACCTCTAACACATATTAGCAATAAAATTTAATATTGCCAGTTACCTATTTCATCCACATATTTTTTATATTGTGGCATATAAGTTTCTATCATTTGATAGAAAGATTTTGTATGATTTTTATATTTTAAATGGCAAAATTCATGCAATAAAATATAACGAATGGTTTCAGGTGAATACATCATCATCTTCTCGTTGATATAAATGATATTATTTTCACATTTAGCAAGCATTTTATCCGATTTGATAAATTCAATTTCCTCTGGTGCTAACCCTGTCATAATTCTAATTTCTTCTAACATAGTTTCCATTTCTTTTTTAGCAACCATATGATACATCTTCTCTATTAGCATACTAATAATTTCTTGCTTATCCATATTTCTATAAATAGCTGGCAAAATAACTTCTATATTCTTTTTCTCTATACTAAGTAATGGGGCATTTTTATCCTGATAAATAATTTCTAAATCGTATATTTTCCCTAATAATTTTACTGTTTTATTTTTATACAATTCCTTTTTTCTCTGACAATTTTTCTCATATTCTTTTCTCTTTTCTATAATCCATTGTTTCTTTTCTTCTACTATTTTTTGAATTTGTTTATTGGTGGTATACCATGGTGCATTAATGACTACTTCTCCATTTTGTATACTAATATATAAATCTCTATTTGCAATTTTGTTTACTGTATAAGTAATTACATTATTTTTTGTTTTAAATAAATTCATTTTAACCACTCCTTACAAATTCTTGTTTTAAAAACTCTTGTTCGCTTTTGTTGTTCTTATTTTATTCTCTTTTTTATTTTTTGTCAATACTTTTTTCGTAATTTTTTAAAATTTTTGTTCGTATATTCTATAGTGGTTAAAACTAGCTATTTTAAAGCATTTTATTAGATTCTCCTTCAAAAAAATCATACAAAAAGTTTGCTTATGAACAAAACTTTCGTTTGCTATATTTTTTGTTTTTTTATCTGCTTCCAAATTATAATTTTGTAAAGAAAAAACTATCCTTTTTTATTTAGGATAGTTTTTTCTCATAAGATAATATCACTTCTTCTACTTCTTTCCAATCATCGCATTTTATAATATTTTTTCCTTCTACATCATCGTTATAAGGCCAATGATAACAAATAACTGGAATATCTTTAGATAATTTTCTTATGTTTTCTGGACAATCTTCTATCATAATATCAATACCATATTCTTTGCAATATTCCCCTTTTTCTTTTTCTGCAAATAAAATCTTATCATATTCAATTTGATTCTTTTTAAGCCACTCTTTTACCGTATTTCTCATTCTTGTTCCTTTATTATTTAATTGTGCAGAAAACATTCTCGCTGTTAAAATGATAATTTCATTTCCTTGCTTTTTTATATTTTCTATAGATTCTTTTGCATCTGGCAAAATTTTACTATTTTTTGCATAATCAAAAATATTTTCTTTCCAAAACTTTTTATCAGTCTCTTTACTCCATCCAAACATTTTTATCGTTTCATAAGCATTTGGATTTTTCATTTTTCCTTCTTGCACTTTTGCTACAAATTTACTACCTTCTTCTCTCATAAAAGCTAATGTATTAATTAATACTCCATCAATATCTACCCCAATTTTCATTTTCTTCTTCCCTTTCTTCTTATGTTTTTTTACCTATTTTACATGCTCTACAATAAATTGAACAATCTCTTCTACATTATCTTGCTTTTTATTTTCCTGTTTTTCTTCCTCTGTTAATTCTAACCAATATTTATTATATTTTGGCATAACACTTATAGAATCTAAAGGATAGCCTGGATTTCTTTCCTTGCATGGCTTATCTACCAAATAAAAATTTTCTTTACTCCATGAAGTTGTATATATTTCTCCTTTATTGCATATTGCCATGCCATATACCCATTTTCCATTTACTCTACCCCCATACTTTTTTATTAAATCTGTATAATAAGCTATCATTTCTTCATCATTTAACTCTTTTCCATGAATTCTCTTTACATGCGTACCTGGCTGTTCTTTTGAAGATAATTCTTCTATATATAAATTATTATCCATTCCTATAGTTGGTATATGTGTTATTTGATAATAGGATTGTGCTTTTATGATAGCATTTTCTACAGCATTCTCTCCATTTTCGTCTATTTTTATTTGTTTTTCTATATCTTGAATAGTTAATAGTTCTATCCCTTTTTTTTCTAATGCTTTCTTATATTTCTTTACTTTTGCTGGATTTGTTGTTGCGAATAAAACTTTCATTTTTCTTCCTCCATATGATGTAAATTCTATCACAAGTATATTTTTTTAGCAATCCAATTTTAAAAAAATGTTGCTTCTTGTCTTAAATCATTACTTCATATACTTTATTGCGGCTTTCATCTTTATAATATCTAACTTTATTTTCGAGAATTTAATAAATATTCTTAGGCAAAAAAAATCGACCTCTTACAGTCGATTTAATTGTTTTCTCGTCTGATGCGACGATTATGTCCTTTGGTGGGCAGGGATGGATTCGAACCATCGTACTCATATGAGAACAGATTTACAGTCTGCCGCCTTTAGCCACTCGGCCACCTACCCTTATATAATTTGCATTAGTATGCTCCATAGAAAATATATGGTGCTCCCTCAAGGATTTGAACCTTGGACCCACCGGTTATGAGCCGGTTGCTCTGACCAACTGAGCTAAGGGAGCAAATCCTAACGCGATTTTTATTATACACAATATTTTCCCTCGTGTCAATAGCTTATCCTATTTTTTTTCAATTTCTCGTTACTAGATAATGGTTTTTAAACTAGAAAATGCCAAAACCATTCTACTGTAATGATTTTGTAATCTAAATTTAATA
>CALXAS010000025.1 GCA_944386315.1 uncultured Clostridia bacterium
TAATCTCCTGTTGCAAGTCCTCCTGCTACTCCTATCATTGCTGCTGTTCCTGCTAATGTTCCTCTTAACGCTAATCTTGCTCCTGTTTTTGCACTTTTTGCAATGAATTTTCCTGCTAATGTTCCTGCTCCTCTTAAATAATGTGGTTTGTCCGCTTTTTTTGTTTTATCTTTTGGTTCAACTTTTGGAATTGTAGTAGAAGAAGTTGGTATACTTTCACCCTCTACTGATGGTTTTGGTGGTTTTGAGTTTAAAGCTCCCTTATATTTTTCATACTGTGCTTTTACTCTATCGTATTCTTCGTCTCCTTCTGCAAATCCTTGTGATTCTAGCTCTTCTAATCTTTCTTTTTCTTGACTTCCATCATATTTTGCACTTTGTTGCTTTGGTGTTACTCCTCCTTGTATCGCTACTGGTAATGTACCTCCTAATGCATCTGTTAAGAAATTCGTATCCATGGTTCTAACTGGTTCTTCAAAATATTCTTCTTCATCCTGTTCGTTGCTTTTACTTGTTTTGCTTTGTATACTTTTTCTCTTTCCCATATTTCCTAGCCAATTAATTCCTTGGTAAATAAGAGCTCCACCTATTGCGGAATTCATTGCTCCCATAGTTTCATCATTATGGAATCCAAAGAACTTACGTAGTAGTTTCTCTGCTGGTAATAGGAAGCCTATTGCCACAATTGCATAAATTGGATTATCTGTTGCTAAACTCATTGAAGTAGTTATCAATATATAATACAATAATAAATGAAATGGCTGTAATAGAGCGTTATATACATATTCTTTCATCCACATTTCAAAAGCTTGTGCTTTTCCATCTTTTATTTTATCTATTGGATAAGTCATTGCTACTAACGGTGCTATCATTGTTAAAAATGCCATATAAATTACCCTTTTTGTATAGATAATGGCAAACACAAACGTATATACTACTAAGACAATGTAAATCACTGTGAACGACATTTGTTCTGCTGTATCTCCCATTTGTAGCTTTATTCTGGCTTGTCCCATTAATAAATCTCCTGTATATTCCACTCCACTTTCTTCATGAATTTCTTCATCAAAAATTACTTCTTCTTCTCCTTCTTGCACGTATGGAGATACATCAGATAAAGCATCTGTGATAGATTCTATCACCGTAATGGTAAAAGTCATAAAGTAATGCATAAAGAATAATAGACACATCGCGATAAACCAGTCTTTAAATAATTCCTTATATTTTGATTTGTCTGCTGCTGCACTAGAAATCAGAATTTTAATTCCAATATATACCAAAACACATAGTAAGCCTAATGTTGCAATAATCCTTAATGCACTGTACCAATAAGCAATAATATCTCTTAGCCCTTCTGCAGTAGAATGTCTAGTAGCTGTGTCTGGCTCTGCATTGGCATCTTGTGTTTTCACCCAGTTATAAAAAGCTTTTATATCTGTTAAATCTGTATTTCCCCTCTGAATAGAACGTATCTGCGTTTTTGCATTTGCTTTTAATTTAGTGGCTTCTTCTGCATCATCTCCATTTGTTGTTGGAACGCTATTAATTAAATTATATATTTCTCCTATTCTTTGCTTTGCAGCATTTACTCTACTAGCATCTCCGCTTTCAAAATCTGAAATGAAGGATTCCATAGAGCTAAGTATTAGTGCATAATCATCTGCAGTCACAATATTATTTACCTCATCCATTGGGTCAAAGAAGTTAATATCAAATGCTGGTACCTGATTTGAGAAAATAGCCCCTGGAGAAATTTTAAAATTTGGTGTATATTTATAGTCTACACTTACTCTATCCCAAAATAAAATATTTGTCTCGTCATATCCTTTATACTCCTTAATAACAACTGTTTTATCCCCCATAAAAGCCCATTGCATTAAACTCATAATAGAGTCTCCTAGTCCTACCACTAATTGTTGTATAGGTTCAAATAAAATTCCTCCCACTTTTTCTAGCGTATCAGTTGCGTTTACTATATTAGGGAATATAGTCTGCATAAAGGTAACTGTAACTAATATGGCTATGAATATCTTTTGTTTCAACTTATTTTTGAATTTATTTTTCATATACCTATATTCTCCTTACGCTTCTCTTTTTTTACGCATCTCCACTAATTTGTTAATATTCGTTTCTACAAATTCAAATTCTTTTTGTGTTGGCATAATTTTTATAATAGCTGTGTCTTGCCCTACTTTTAGCAATCCTTCCCCTTTCAAACAAGTTACTAAAAAACCAGCTTCTCCTTCACTTAATTTAAACACTTCTTTTAAATATTGAATTTCCGATTTATCTTGTGCTAAAAACAACTTTGTATCTGATGAAGTTAATACAGCTTGTGCTTCTGGTTTTTCATAAAAATCTTGAAATCTTTGTGAAATAATTGCCAAAGATACGTTTCTTTTTCTAGCACGACGTGCCATTTTATTTAAGAAATCTACTGCTTCTGGGTAAGGAAGCAACATCCACGCCTCATCTACTAACACTCTTTTTTTAGAAGCTTTCGTTCTATCTTCACTATTCTTTTTAACATATTTCTCCCAAATCCATGAAAGTAATATTTGCTGAGCAAGTGGTCTTGCAAATCTCTCCTCTAGTTGTGAAATGTCTAAATTAATAAAAGGTGCTCCTTCTAGTAATTCAAAAGTAGATTGTCCATCAAAGTATGCCATTTGGCCATCATATTCTCTTATGTATTGTTTCATTACTTTTAACAAATAACTATAGTGAAATTTGTAATCTGAATTATCATTATCTGCTGCTTTCTTTTGCATTCTTTTATACCATGAACCGATAGTAGGCATATTTTTCTTTGGTCTTTGTAATAAATTTCCATCCATATTTCTACTAGAAGAATCATACAAACTATTTGGATCATTTGTTATTCCTAAGGCAGAATATTCTTCTGCAACTGATTCTGCAATAATTTGCTTTGTAAGCTCATTTACCTCTGTACTTCTAGTACTTCCTCTTGCCATTGTTAATAGTGCTTGTGTTACGTCTTCTACTTTATTTTCTACATTTAATACTACTCTTTCTTTTCCTGTTATTTCATCTTTGATGGTTTCAGGTTCAATATCAAATAAATTTATAATTGTTTTTGAATTTGGGCTTAATACTACATTTATTCCTCCCAAACTTTCTGCTACAATACTGTATTCTCCTTCTGCATCTAATGCCAAACTTTCTATTCCCATCAAAACATAAGAACGTGAAATCAACGTTTTCATAGTAACTGATTTACCTGCACCAGATTTTGCAAAAATAACCATATTGTAATTTGTAAGTGATGAATGGAAATTATCAAACAAAATAGGCACTCCTGTTTGTTTGTTAAATCCCAATGGAATTCCTGTTGGATGCCCTACTTCTGAAGTAGTAAAAGGAAAAACCGTTGCCATAGATTTTCTATCAAAAGTATGTACTTTTTTTACTTTATCTGATAAAAGTGGTAAATTACTTTTAAACGCTTCTTCTTGCATTCCCCAAGCACTCTTTATACCTACTAGTGATTTAGACATTTCTGTTGATAACAATTTTGTAAGTTTATCTAAATCTTCTAAACTATATGCAAATAAAGTAGAAACAACTGAAGCTTCAAATAATTTATTAAAACCTGCTGCAATTTCATCTCTTAGTTGCTCTGCTTCTACTCTTTTCTGTGTGATGGTGCTTTCTCTGTTAATATTACCTCTATCTGCTGCTATAATTCTCTCTGATTCCAATTCATTAATAACTCTATTCAAATCATTTTGAGATTTAGCTTCTGGTACAGGATTAATGTAAATAGAAGTATTAATATCACCAAACATATACATATCTCTAAATAATTCTGGGAAAGTACACATTCTAGGAAGTGAAGAAATAAAGAAACTTCTTGCATATTTTTTTACATTAGATATGATTTCTAAATGATCAATATGGCTTGCATCTATTCCAGCAGGCGCAATTAATTCCTTAATTGTTTTTTTTCTAAAAACTGTATATTCTCTTTCTCTATTATACTGCTCTTGATTTCTTTCTTCCTCTTGTTGTTTTCTCTTTTTGAACATCTTGATTTCCTCCTTCCTCTTGTGCCTTTCTTTGTCTTGTTTGTTCATCTATTTTTTCTTTTGCCGTAACTGCTATATCTTTTCCTACATAATTTTCATTTTGATCTAATATTAATTTAGCTACTTCATCCACTATATCTTCTAAAGATTGCTGTTTTGTTTCATATCTTTTTTGCTTTTCTGATTTTGCTTCATAAATTTTAGATTGTGCTAGTTTAAGTGCCTCTTCCTCTATTTGTTTATTCAACATTGCCATTCTTTTGTCAAATACATCTGGTGCAGTTGAATATAGTTCGTCATAACCCATTTTTAGAATTTTATCTAAGCCAAATACTTCCGCCTCATCTCTATTGTATGCCATATATAATAAATCTACTAGCTCATTAGAATCCATTATTTTTCCATTTACTCCACATGCAGCAAGCGTTCGGATGATAGACTGTGCTCTTGTATATAGTTCTGAAAATGCTATGTTTTCTATTTCCTCTATAGAAAAAGAATTTGGTCCTAATTCATCTGGATAATAAGGAATAATAACAAAATATTGTTTATTTAACACATTTTTATTCAAACTCATTTGTTCTGTATTGAATACAATATCTTTTCCGTATTCATATAAATTTGTTTGCTTGGTCAAATCAAAATAAGCTCTTTGCAATTGCTCTTCTGTATAGTTTCCTGACTTAACCATTTGCTCATAATTCATTTTCATTCTATTTAGTTTTTCTTCTGTTGCTTTTACTCTTTTTTTGTAATTTTCTATACTATTTTCTAAGTTTACTGTTCTCGTTTGCGTATATATTTGAATAGGATGTCTAATTGTATTTAAAAATTGTATAAAACCTTGCTCTACTCCTAATTTCTCATTTTCAGACATCAAATCATAATTAACACCTTGGCAACTTACAACCATTAAATATTTGAAACCAGATTTTTGTACAATCATATTATCTATTACTTTTTCAAATTCCATAAAGTCAAAAATGGATTGCTTTGTATATTCTTTATAAGTCGCTGTTTTTGCTTTCGCATTTTCCGGTTCGTTTTTTGTTCCATTTACATTTTCCTCCATTTTTTGTTTTAATTTTATGTTCCTATACCTTAAAAAAAGATAAATGCCTGCTAATACCATTAATAGTACTATCATGAATATTAATAAAATCATTAATAATTGACTAATTTGGTTGTTGTCCATTTTTCAACTCCCCCTTATCCTCTGTTTCATATACATAAATCTTATTCTTCTTTAATTTGAACTTTAATGCTCTTACTATCACATCATCTATTTTTTCTCCACCTAGTTTTTGTGTAAATTTAAAGGCAGTAGAATCTGGTATTTTAAATGTTGCTATTGCAAACCCTATTAATCCAAATAAAATCATTAATCCTATCCCAACATAAAGAAGCCCTATTGCATTAAATAATAAATAAAATAAAAATCCTATTCCTACTCCTATTCCAGTATATATCAATGCTTTTGTAGAGAAAATCATTAATATTCTACCTTCACCTTTTACATTTCTAGGTATATAATGTGTTGCCATACCGTTCCTCCTTCATTTATGTATAATATATCAAATCTATTATACCAAAAAAATATTAAAAATGTAACATTTTTCGCAAATTTATTACATTTTTAATATTTTTTTAATATGCCTGTAATATACATGTAATACTCGAAAGAAGAAAGAGCATCTCTGCTCTTTCTTCTTTCTTTTTTTATGCATTAAAAAATCCAAAGATCATTGTCATAATTTGTGTTGCAGCCATTACTATAATAATACCTATTACTAATGGTACTAAAGACTTTTTGTATTCTGATTTTTCCTCTGGACTACCTAGCATAAATTTAATACCTATGATAGCTAATAAAATAACACCAGCAATAACAGCAATATTTCTAATTAATCCCATAACTCGTCCAGCAATTCCTGTTAATTCAGAAGTAGCTGAATTGTTATAAGAAGGTGTTATTTCTCCAGGTTGTAACATTGAAGCAAACACATTGCTTGATATCATACATAACATAGCTACTATTATTACAATTGACATTAGTTTCATTGTCTTTTTCATATTTTTCCTCCTCTTATTTTTTATTTATATTAAACCTCATGATTATTATGAGAATATTAATAACTTAATTTTCTAATATTTGTAATACAATTTTCCAAATAGTTAAGGAACCAAATACTACCACACATCCAATAATAAATGGTATTAAAGCTTCTTTTATTTTTGCTTGCTCCTCTACACCTGATGTCATAAATTTTATTCCTAAAAAAGCAGATATTAAAACTGCTACTACAACACCTATAATAAAAAGAGTGTTATAAATCAAATCTGATACATCTTTTACTTGGTTTATATCTATAGTTTCATCTGAATGCCCTGAGGATATAAAATCATCCGCATTATGTATAATATCATCCATGGTATCTGATGCATAACATGTTGTTGTAGATAAAATCATTAGTATTACAATTATTATCAAGATATTTTTTATCTTTTTCATATAGCATCCTCCCTTTTATTATACTGTATTTTTTTCTATTTTACAATACTTTTTTCGCTATTTTTTGTGTTTTTATGCAAAAACTTCATATATTACGCTTACTAAAACAGTTCCTGCCACTAACATTAAAATACCGATAGCAAAAGGAATTAGTGTCTGTTTATATTGTGCTTTTTGCTCTACACTACCAAGCATATACTTTATTCCTATTATTGCAATACCAACTACACCTACAATTACACCTACATTTCTAAGAATTCCTAGAAACGAACCTGCCCAATCTACTACTTCACCATATCCTTGTTGTGGTGCGGGCTGATAATTTTGATAATCAAAGTCTGTGCCTAAAACATTGGAATTCATTATAACTGTTATTAACATTATTATAAGAATAACTCCCACCCTTTTTAACTTCATTTTTCATCCTCCGTTCCTTCTCATTTCCCTTCTTTTATTATTATACCTCATTTTTTTGTATTTTTCAACTTTTTTGCCTATTTTAGCATATCTTAGCACTTAAAAAAAGAAAAAGTAATGCCTATTTTTACATACTTTTTCTTTTTTTCGCTATTTCGTAGCTAAATATTTTATATTTATTTTTTCTCTATTTTCTTTTGTTCTATTTCTTAGTTTATCTCTTGTCTCTTTAAATCCATGGTTTCTATAGTATTTTGCAATTAATTCATCCAATTCAATACTTAGCTTATATGTTACCATGTAGTCTTCCCCATTTGCTATACTTTCGTTCAATTTTTCTCTTAGTTCACAAATTTCTTCATTTAACATATAATCACTCTCCTTTTTCGTGGATTTCTCTTTCGTATATATTTAACTTACCATATTTTTACAATTTAGTCAATAATAAATGCTTATTTTCAGGCGTTTTCTGGCATTTTTTGTATGACATTTTTCTGGATTTTTTTATTTTTTTCGACATTTTTTATCCTTTTGGTAATACAGTAGACAAAATTTCATTGTTTTCGTCAAAAACTTCTGTCAATATTTGTTTTGCATATTCTGTCGATACACTTGTATATTGCTCTATATATTCTAAAGAATTGATTCCCTTAAAGAAATCGGATAAAAACATACGACTAATATCAGAAATGTTATTATATTCTACTACGAAATCTCCATATACTTTTCTTTTTAGTCTCTCGAATTGCTCTACATCAAACTTTTCTTTTTGCTTTTTTATTTCTTCTATTAATTTTTCTTCTATTTGTTTAGGGTTTTTAGATTGACCTGTTATTAATACATAAGCATATTGTTCTGAAAAATCATAAGAAATATCTGGCTCTGCCATTAAAAGTCCTGCATTATATAGTTCTTGATATAATTTAGAACTTTTTCCAATTAACATATTTAATAAAATTTCAACTGCTATATGTCTTTTTACAATATCCTTTTGCTCTATCTTATCTTTAAATCCAATAGCAAATAACGGTATACTTACTTCCATACTAGTTTCTTTATATTTTTGATGAATTTCTGTTTCTTCTTGTGTATAAATTCTTTTTATTTCTCCCTGTTCTTTTCTTTCTATCAACCTCTTTTTTATTTCTTCTAAAATTTCTTCTGATTTAAAATTTCCACAAACCACCATTACCATATTAGATGGATGATAAAAAGTTTCATAGCTTTTATATAAAACTTCTTTATCTATCCTGCTAATAGATTCTACTGTCCCTGCGATATCTATTTTTATTGGATTATTTTGATACATACAATCTAATGCATTCATGTATAATTGCCATCCTGGGTCATCTTCGTACATTTTTATTTCTTGTCCTATAATTCCTTTTTCTTTTTCTACATTCTCATCCGTAAAGTAAGGATGTTGTACATAATCCATTAGTTCATCTAAAGCTTCTTCGAAATGTGTTGTACACTCAAAATAGTAAGCAGTATGATTATTGGTTGTATAAGCATTTGGATCCACTCCTAATGCCATTAGCTTATCTAAACTATTTACACCATTTTCTTGTTCAAACATTTTATGTTCTAAAAAATGTGCAACTCCATCTGGCAAAATAATTTCTTCATTTGAACTTGGCACAATAAAATGGTTATCTACAGAACCGAAATGCGTTCCCCAAATAACAAATTTTTTATTTGTTGTTTCTCTTGGAATAATCATTACAGTAAGTCCATTGTTTAACTTCTCTATATACACCTTTTCTTTTATTTTTAAACTCTCAATTAATTTCATTCCTGACCTCCTTGGTTTGTTAAAAAATAGATGGTATTGATTTGTATTTTATTCGCTACATCTACTACATCTTCTTTGCTTACTTTTCTTATTTTTTCTTGGTACATTTCTATAGTATCCTCTGTTCTTGCAAGTTCTTGTCCAAAATAATACGTAATTTCAGTATCTTGTTCTTCTGGAATATTTTCTATGGTAGATAGTAATAAATTTTTAGCATTGTTTAAGTCCTCTTCTGAAAAATTTCCTTCTTTCATATCCTGCAATTGTTTTTCTATAATTTCTACTGCTTTATCGTAATTTTCTATTTCGATACCAGCTCTAATAAATATATTTTGTTTTCTTCTTGCATAGCTAGAACTAGCTGTATAAGCTAAACTTGCCTTTTCTCTTACATTTTGAAATAATTTAGAATTAGAACCTCCTCCTAAAATCGTATTATATACTATGGTTTTATAATTTTCTTCTTCCTTATCTGTTTTTACATCTAATCCTATTACCAACTTTCCTTGCGATATTTGTTTACTTTCCATTTTCTTTCTTGGCTCTTTTATTTCTTCTTTCGTTTCCATTTTTAATGCTAAATCTGGTTTTCTTTCTGTGTATGTTGCAAAAGCTTTTTCTATCATTTGTTCTAAGTTTTCTTCTCCAAAGTCTCCAGAAGCAAAAATATCTATTTGACATTTTTTTATAAATTCTTGATAATAGGCATATAAATTTTGAGCTGTAATATCTGCCAAGTCTTCTATATAACCATATTTATATAACCCATATGGTTTTTCTTCATACATGCTCTCTATACAACTTTCTAGTGCATACGTAGCCTTATTATCTACTTTTCCCTCAATAATTTGTTTTAAGTTTTCTTTTTCTCCTTGTACATATTCTTCTTTAAATTGTTCCTTTTCTACCAATGGATGAAATACAATATCCATTAATAAAGTAAGTGCTTCTTCTACTAAATCTTCTTTCTCTGGCAAGAATTGATTATTAACAACCTCTAAATAAAATTTCAGAGAATGATTATCTCCTATTTTATCTACACCACAGTCAAATGCTGCGCCATACATTTCTTCTAATTTTCTGCTAATTTCTTCTTGTGTTGGCATCTTACTCGTTCCTCTACGTAACACTGCCGTTGTTAGTGCATTTTTGGTTACATTTTCTCTTGTAAGTGGAACTGTTAAAAAAATAGAAAATAAATTGGTTTTAAATTTATTTGTTTGTATTTTATGAAAATAAATTCCTTCTTTTAATGTTGTTTTTTGATAACTCATTTTCGTCTCTCCCTTCCTCTTAAATTGCAAGTTTGCTTTATTATTATAATACAAAATGGAAAAAATATACAAGATTTCTCTTGTATATTTTACTCCGCATAATAAATAGAAAATTGCCTAATTTCTCCTTCTTTTGGATAATTTTCTTTTATATAATTCATTACTTTTTTGGATTCTTGATATATCGTATCTTCCTGTGTTAAAATTAGTATTTTCGTATTCTTTAATTGTTTTATTTGCTCTATTAATCCATCTTCTCCGTCTCCGCCCAAATTTCCATAAAAAGGCAAGTCCATTTCTCCATTATTTCTTCCTAATAAATTCATGTACAAATTGGCATGACAAGATATGATTTTTACTTTTCTTCCGGCTTGTTCTTCTTGGTTTATATATTGCAAAATTTCGTCTATTTCTTCTAATGTATTTTCTGATATTACTGCTCCATAATAGGGACTGTTTTTAGGAAAATAATATTCTTCTGAACCTATTATTGTCTCAAAAGCAATATTGTATCGTATTCCTATTACTGAAATTACAGTAACAATTAAAAATAGTATTATCATTTTTATTTTTTCTATTTTTTTATTTTTTAATAAATCTTTCAACAAAATAATTAGTACATAACTACATGCACATATTGGTAGTATAGCCACCAATCTTAGATGGTATTCATTTAAAATAGGATAAGCTACTCCTAATAACATAAAAGAAAAGCATGCTAATAAAACTATATTTTTTCTTTCTTCTTCCTTAAAAGGTATTTTTTTATTGTTTGCTATTTTAAAAAATATAATTTGTATAATACCTAAACCTAGTAATAATAAAATGGCATATATATTACTTAACAAGTCCTTTACTACATTATACTTAGCAAATTCCTTTAACCCTAATATTGTGTAGTCTATAAAGGCAAATAGTTGACCTTTTATAGATAAATATATCAAAAATAGAATAAGTAAAATACCTGCACTTATCAGTGTAATTAACATATGCTTTAAAAAAGGTTTTATTTTTTTTATTTGCCATATTCTATAGAAAATAAGTGCAACAACGTAATATACTACTATATTTTGTTTAGACATAAATATTAAAAATACAATTATTCCCTGTATGATATCTCTTTTCCATGATAACTTTTTTTCCTTTACTAAAAATAGTATTCCTAAAATAACAAAGCTAATTGCTAATAGGTTATACGTTCCAGTCGTCTTCATCATCCATGTAAGTACACAAACAATGAAAAGTGCATTTTTTTTGCCTATATTTATCTTTTTAAGTAACTGATATACACAAAATAAGAATAAGACATTCAAAAAAACATTATTATATAAACGATATCCTAGATAATTATTTCCTAAAAAGAAACAAAAAATCTTTCCTATATAAAAATATAATGGTGTGGTAATAACATTTAATTCTGTATATATTTCATATCCTATACCCATTTTATAAATATTTGAAAAATTCCATAGTTCATCTGATACACGCAATTCCACAAAAAACGAAAATGGTAGTATGATGCTTAAAATAAAACCTATTGCTAATATATTATCATGTTTTAAAATTTTTCTTTTTAATTTTTCCATTTTTCTTTTTCCTATAAGAGTATTTTTTGCATTATGGTGTTTTCATTCTTTTTAAGCCAACTTTTCCTTTACTATTTCGTTAATTGTTTTTCCATCTGCTCTTGTTCCTACTCTCTGTTTTACTTCTTTCATTACTTTCCCCATATCTTTTATTGTTGTTGCTCCTACATCCGCTATAGCAGATGATATAATTTCTTCTAATTCTTCTTTTGTTAATGGTTTTGGTAAATATTCTGCTAAAATTTCTATTTCTTCTTTAATCTGTTCAATTAGGTCTTCTCTTCCACTTTTCTCATAATCTACTAAAGAATCTTTTCTTTTTTTGGATTCTTTTGCTATTATTTCTAGTATTTGATCATCATTTACTTCTATTTGTTTATCTTTCTCCACTTGTAAAATACTAGCTCTTACCATTTGTATTACATTTTTTCTAACTGTATTTTTTTCTTTCATACATTCTTTTAAATCTTGTAATAATTTTTCTTTTAGCATATTGTAATCACCCTTTCTATAATAAAATAAGCGTTTTCCCATTTTTATTTTACTGGTAAACGCCTTTTTTACTTAAACTTTTCTATTAAAATTTTCTTTTCCTTGCAGCCTCTGATTTTTTCTTTCTCTTTACACTTGGTTTTTCGTAATGTTCCCTTTTACGAACCTCCTGTAGTACGCCATTTCTTGCACATTGTCTTTTAAATCTTTTTAAGGCGTCTTCTATATTACCATTATTAACTTTAATCTCTGACATGAATATTCCCCTCCTTCCAGTAATAACACTTTTTTGTGTGGGATATTTTGGTAAGTTTTTCCTCCTTACACGTTAATTATTATATCTTAATTCTATGAACTTTGTCAATACATAGGTTCGAATTTCCAGAAAATATGCCCTATTATTTTCATTGTTTTATACTACAATTTGAATTCCATATGTTGTTTTTGTTCGCTATAGCGGATAACTCATTTTTAGTGTCGATTTTTGTAGGAAAGTTTTTCTTGCATTTTATAGAAAAATATGGTATACATAAGTAACAAAAGCTTTTGTAATCTAAAAATTTTTATCAAATTTTTTATATCTTTTTATATTCAAAAATGATAATCATGTAAAAACAATAATGTAAGGAGGATGTAATGACAGATAAAGAACAAAAA